>JBDTNU010000454.1:0-3589 GCA_039933535.1 Caldimonas sp.
CGCTCGAGCTGCACCAGGAAGTCGAGCAGATGCTCGAGCAGAACCCGTTCCTCGAAACCGAGGAAGAAGCGCCACCGGCGTTCGAGCCCCTGACCGAGCGACTGTCGAGCGCCGAGCATGCCGGCGAGCGCGAGTCCGAACGCGCCGCCGAATCGTCCGGCAGCGAAGGCGGCGACGACGTGCCGGCCATCGACGGCGCCGCCGACTTCGGTGGGACGGAACGCGAGGACTGGGAAAACGGCACCGAGCGCGAAGACTTCGACGGCATCCGCGAGACGCCGGGCAAGACGCGCACGCAGAACGACGCCGACAGCTTCGACGATTCCGATCGCGACACAGCGACGATGAGCCTGCAGGACCACCTGCGCAGCCAGCTTTCGAGCATGCGCCTCAGCGACGCCGATGCCGCCGCCGTGCTCGTACTGATCGACTCGCTCGACGAAGACGGCTACCTCGCGGATTCGCTCGAGGACATCGCCGAGCGCCTGCGCGAAGGCGGCCTCGCTTTCGAGCGCGACGCCGCCGACGCCTGCGACGATGAGGACGAGACGATCGAGCCGATCCTCGGGCAGCTGCGCTGCGGCCTGCGCTTCCTGCAGAGCATGGAGCCCACGGGCGTCGGCGGGCGCGACCTCGCCGAATGCCTGACGCTGCAACTGCGCACCCTGCCGCGCGGTGAAGCACAGGCGATCGCGATCATCGTCTGCAAGAGCCATCTGCAGCTGCTGGCCCGGCGCGACCTGAAGAAGCTGATGGCAGTCACCGGCGCCGACGAAACGCTGCTGCGCGAAGCGCAGGCGCTGATCGTCGGCCTCGAGCCCAAGCCCGGCCGGCCGTTCTCGCGCGCCGAAGCCAACATCATCGTTCCGGACGTGATCGTGCAGAAGTCCGGCCGCAGCTGGAAGGTGCTGCTCAATCCCGACGTGATGCCCAAGCTGCGCATCAACGATCTCTATGCCAACGCGATCCGCCAGCAGCGCGGCGCCGCCGGCCGCAACTCGCTCAACGGCGCGGCCGCCGGGCTGAACTCGCGGCTCCAGGAGGCGCGCTGGTTCGTCAAGAACATCCTGCAGCGCTTCGACACGATCCAGCGCGTCTCGCAGGCGATCGTCGAGCGGCAGAAGAACTTCTTCACCCACGGCGCGATCGCGATGAAGCCGCTGGTGCTGCGCGAGATCGCCGACGAGCTCGGCCTGCACGAATCGACGATCTCGCGCGTGACGACGGCCAAGTACATGTCGACGCCTTTCGGCACCTTCGAGCTCAAGTACTTCTTCGGCTCGTCGCTGGCGACCGAAGCCGGCGGCAATGCATCGAGCACCGCCGTGCGTGCCCTGATCCGCCAGATCGTCGGCGCGGAAGATCCGGCCAAGCCGCTCTCCGACAGCCAGATCTCGCAGATGCTCGAAGAGCAGGGCATCCACGTCGCGCGGCGCACGGTGGCCAAGTACCGTGAAGCGCTGAAGATCGCGCCGACCCAGTTGCGCAAGGCGATGTAGGCGGCGCGGCGCCGCATCCTCGTCATGCCGTTGCCGATCTTTCTGCCGTGTGCCGCCGGCGTCGAGTCGCTGCTCGAAGGCGAAGTCCGCGCCTTGTTGCCCGCGGCCCGCATCGTGGCGCAGCGTGGCGGCGTGGCGCTCGCCGGAGACCCGCGCGAGGTAATGCTGCTCAACCTCGAAAGCCGGCTGGCGCAGCGCGTGCTGATCGAAGTGGCCGAGGGCGAGTACCGCGACGAGGACGACCTCTACGCGCTCGCACGCAGCGTCGACTGGACCGACTGGATCACGGCACGGCAAACGCTGCGCGTGGACACCACCGCGCAGAAGAGCCCGCTGCGCAGCCTCAACTTCGCCGCCCTGCGTGTGAAGGACGCGGTCTGCGATCACCTGCGCGACGCCACCGGCGAGCGGCCGAGCGTCGACACCGCCCATCCCGACCTGACCGTCGTGCTCCACGTCGGCCCGGAGCGCGCCACCGTCTACGTCGACAGCTCGGGCGAATCCTTGTTCAAGCGCGGCTGGCGCGCCGACACCGGCGACGCGCCGCTCAAGGAAACCCTGGCCGCGGCGATGCTCGGCGCTGCAGGCTGGCGTGGCACGCAAGAAGCGGGCGGCGCCCTGCATGACCCGTGCTGCGGCTCGGGAACGATCGCCATCGAGGCGGCCCAGATCGCCTGCGGCATCGCCGCCGGCGCCTTGCGCCGCTTTGCATTCGAGCGGTTGCTGCCGTTCGCCGGTGCCGACATGCGCGCCGAGATGCAGCGGCTGCGCAGCCACGCCAAGGAGCGCGTGCGTGTGCCCGAGGTGCCGATCTTCGCCAGCGACCTCTCGTTCCGGATGGTCGACTTCGCGCGGCGCAACGCCGAGCGCGCCGGGGTCGCCCATGCCATTCAGTTCAATGGTGGCGATGCGCTAGAGCGCCCCGCGCCGGATATCCCGGCCGAGCTGCACGGCACGATCATGATGAATCCGCCCTACGGCGAACGGATCGAGGTCGGCGGCAAGTCACGCGCTGCCCGCGACTCCGCGGAAGACCGCGCCACACCCGGCGATTTCTTCCCGCGCCTGGCCACGCACTGGAAGCGCGCCTACACCGCACATCCCGCCGGCTGGACCGCCTGGATCCTGAGCCCCGACATGCGACTGCCGAGCGCGATGCGGCTGAAGGAATCGCGCCGCGTGCCGCTGTGGAACGGGCCGATCGAGTGCCGACTGTTCCGCTTCGAGCTGGTCGCCGGTTCGGCGCGGAGCGACCGCGCCGCGCCAGGCTAGACAGCCGCCGCGCTCGCCGCGGCGCGCCGCTGCGCGGCGAACCAGAACAGCGCCGTCGCGATCAGCAGCACGGGGACGATCGAGCCGAGGTTGAGCCAGGTCCAGCCCTGGGTCGTGACCAGGGCACCCGAGCTGAACGAGGTGATCGTCATGGTCCCGAAGATGACGGTGTCCATGGCCGCTTGCGCCATCGTCTTTTCCTCCGGACGATAGGCCTGCGTGAACAGCGACGTGCCGCCGATGAAGAGAAAGTTCCAGCCGACGCCGAGCGTGAACAGGGCGACCAGAAAGCGCATCAGCTCGACGCCGCTCAGGGCCACGGCGATGCAGACCGCTTCCAGCGCCAACCCCACGGCCATCACGCGCAGCGCGCCGAAACGCTTGATCAGGCTGCCCGTGAAAAAGCTCGGCACGAACATGCCGAGCACATGCCACTCGAGAACCAGCGCGGTGTTCTCGAACGGGTGCGAGCACATCGCCATGGCGATCGGCGTCGCCGACATCAACAGGTTCATCACGCCATAGCCGAACGCGCAGGCGGTCACGGCAACGATGAACACCGGCTGCGCCGCGATCTCCGCGAGCTTGCGTCCCGGCACGGCAAGGGTCGGCAGGACCAGCGGCGGAAAGCGGATGAACGAGATCGTGACCAGCGAAGCCAGCGCGACCAGGGCGAGCGCCGCGTAGCCGCCTGCGAACTCGGCAGGCAAGGCGTTGCGGGTCAGGCGCGCCAGGTTCGGGCCGGCGACGGCGCCGAGGATGCCGCCGGCAAGCACCCATGAGATCGCCCGCTCCTTGAAGGGCGGCGTGACCAGCTC
>JBDTNU010000455.1:0-3569 GCA_039933535.1 Caldimonas sp.
CCGCTGCCTTCGATGATGTACTGGATCTCGTCGGTCTTCGGGTGAAGGTGCTTGGCGACGTTGCCCGACTGGATGCCGATCGTGGCGTTGTCGGTGATGACCAGGCCTTTCGCGTTCATCTCGGCGTTCGACGTCGTTGGCAGATCGCCGTGCTTGAGCGCCATGAGATCGATCATCTGCGGCGCCAGCGGTGTCGCTTGCGCGTGCGCTTCGGAGATCGCATGACGCGCCAGCGGCGACAGGACGATGCCGGCCGCGAACGCGGCGGCGATGGAAAGGCTGAAGGCGGTTGTGCGCATGCTCGTGTCTCCGAATCGTTGTGAGGGTCGCGGGCAAAGTATGCCCTGTGGATGGGCCGGAGGCATGCGGCGCTCCGAACGCCGAGCAGGGCTCAGACCCGAAAGTACGCCAACTGCGCCGCCGTTGCCAGCAGTTGCCCGCCCGCGCCGAACAGCTCCACGGTCTGATCGCCGAAGCTACGGTGAAACACCCGTGCGTCGGCCACCGCGGCCAGGGGCGCGACACCGTGCGCCTCCAGCTCGTCGGCGCTTGCATGAAAGTAGGTCGTCATCGAGACCGTACCGAACGGCGGGATGCGGCCGATGACCTGGAAGATGCGGCCCAAGAAGGCATCGCTCAGCGCCGCCAGCGAGACGAAGTCGAGCGGGCGTGGTTCGGCGTCCTTGATCCAGAGGACGGAGCGCGGACTGCGCGGTGGATCGAAGGTCGTCTCGCTTCGTTCGTCGGTTGTCTCGGCGAACCGGAACTCGTACTGAGCCACCCACGGGAGCGCGTCACCATTCGCAAACGGTGCAAGGTCGTCCCACGCCGGCAAGAACGCGGGCGGCACGACGACCTGGTGGCTCCAGGTCGCGCGCCGCACGGCGGTGACGATGCTCGCCGTCAGCACCGCCTCGTCGCTGCCTTGCTGCGTGAACTCGACCGACCAGTGCTGGCTCGAGCGATTGGCGCGGACCAGGCGCGTTGCGACGGAAAATTCGCCGCGCTCGATAGGCGCGCAGAAATTGACCGTCAGGGCAATCGGATCGCCGTTGCGCTCGGGGCGCTCGAGGACAGAGCGCAACGCCGTGGCGGCCGAGGCGCCGCCGAACGGACTGATGAAGGTCCAGTACGTGTCGCTCGTGCGCGCGGTGCGCATCGGATCGCCGGGCGCACCGCCGAGTGCCGTCGCATGGTCGAGAGGATGCATGTTCGTCATGTCGGACTCTCGATCGGAATAAGGATCGTCTCGCTCGTGGCGACGATTCGGCTGATTCGTCGGCATCGCGTGCGCGACAGGCATCGGCATGACCGGATCGCGACGCTCGCCGACAATCGGCTTCGATGCCTGCAACGACAGCCCGCCGACCGCCCGCCGACCCGCAGAAGTTCCGCGTCGACGTCAAGCCGAGCGCGATCGATGGCCAGGGTGCGTTCGCGGCCGAGTCGATACCGGCGCGCCGGAAGATCGGCGAGATCCGTGGCGAAGCGATCAGCGTGCCGGAAGCGCGCCAGCGAGCGCGCGGGCTCGCGCGGATCATGATCGTCGAGGTCAGCGAGCGTCGCGCCATCGATGCCTCGCGCTCGGCCGATCCATTGCGTTTCACCAACCACTCTTGCGCGCCGAACGCGGTACTGCGGATCCGGCAGGGCCGGGTCGAGTTCTATGCCATGCGCGATGTCGCGCCGGGCGAGGAGCTGACGGTGAACTACGGCGAATCGCATCATGAAGGTCGACTGACTTGTCGCTGCGGCGCGCCGCGTTGCGCGGGACGACTCTGAGCCGCGCAGCGCGAGCCGGGCCAGCTCACTCGCGCAGCAGATCGCCCAGCTTCAGCTGGTCGAAATGCGCGTTTTTCCAGAACTGTCCCAGGTCGGGCGCAGGCTCGAGCAGCAAGGCCGCGAGCATCGGCTCAGCCGGCGCCCTGGCCGGATCGGCGAGCAGCACGTGGCGACCCTCGCCGGATTCGTCGAGCCGTCCGACCCAGTCGATGCCGACCAGCGTGTGGAGCAGCGTGTCGATCTGCAGGGGGTCGGTGCCGAGGGCCTTCGACAGGTCGCTGCGGGTGAGGCCCGCCGTACCCTCTTCCTTGACTCGGCCCAGGGCGCGAACGATGGCCAGCGCAAGGTGAAAGCGCGAGCCCGGCCCGGCCGGCCAGCGCGTCACCTGGGTACCGGCGACCGGCGCATAGGCTGCGACCACGGCACCGAGCAGGACGATCACCCAGCTCAGGTAGATCCAGATCAGGAAGATCGGCACGGTCGCGAAGGCGCCGTAGATCATGTTGTACGTGGGGACGGTGCCGAAGTAGAGCGCGAGCAGGCGCTTGGCGCCAGCAATGCCGATCGCGACGAACAGGCCGCCGAGCAGCGCGTGCTTCCACCGCACATGGGTGTTGGGCACGTAGTGGTACAGCGCCGCGACACCGAGCGCGATGAGCACGAACTCGAGCACCGAGATCAGGATGCCGAAGCCCTGCGGCACCATGCCGCCGTAGCCGCGCGCTACGGTGACGGCATACGACGTGGCAGTGAGGCTGACGCCGAGGAGCAGCGGACCGAGCGTCACCGCCGACCAGTAGACGAGCACGCGTTGCGCGATCGGACGCGGCTTCCTGACGCGCCAGATCGCGTTGAGCGCACGATCGATCGTCAACATCAGGGCGATCGCACTGACCAGAAGCGCCACCAGCCCGACGATGCCGAGCCTGCTGGCGCGGGTCGAGAACTGCGTGATCGCGCCGAGAACGGGCTTGGCGATCGTGTCGGGAAACAAGTTGGCGACAAAGTAGTGCTGGAGCGTTTCCTGGAGCGTCGAGAAGATAGGAAACGCGCTGAACAGGGCGAGCATCACGGTCGCCAACGGCACCAGCGAGATGACGGACGTGAAGGTCAGGCTGCCCGCGGTCAGCGCCAGCCGATCCTCGCGAAAGCGCCGCACCAGGGTCAGCACGGTCCCGAGCCATGGCCATGCCTGCAAGCGTTCGAGGACGCGAGCGACCGCCGTCGTCGGCGCGCTCAAGAGACAGGAGCCCGGGTCATTGCTGGCATCATAAGGACGATGACGCTCCGCCCTGCATTGCCCGCCACGATCGCGTGGACGAGGGCCCTGGCGGTGGCAGGGACGATCGCACTGATCGGCCTTTGCCTGGCGTGGGAGCTGTGGCTGGCGCCGACCGGTCGCGGCACCCTGGCGATCAAGGCCCTGCCGCTGATCGTTCCGCTGGTCGGCCTGTACCGGATGCGCCTTTACACCTACCGCTGGATGAGCCTGCTGGTCTGGCTTTACGTTGCCGAAGGCTCGGTTCGAGCCGGCAGCGAGCACGGCACGGGCGCGTTGCTGGCCACCGTCGAGGTCGTCCTGGCGATCGCGATCTTCGTTGCCTGCGCCGTGCACGTCCGGGCGCGTTTGCGCAACGCTCCGCCACTTGCGTCGTGAGCCCGCCGGAACACCTGCTCGATGCACTTCGCGCCGTCGTCGGCGCGGCAAACGTGCTGAGCGAAGGCGACCTGTCGACCTGGGAAGTCGACTGGCGCAAGCGCTTTCGAGGTCGCGCGCTCGCGGTCGT
>JBDTNU010000456.1:0-3561 GCA_039933535.1 Caldimonas sp.
TCGGCGTGGTCCAGTTCGAGTCGCTCGACCGCGGCCTGATCATCGGCGCGAGCTCGTTCGCCATCCACACGCTCGTCGGCAACCTGTTGACGCCCTGGTGGATGGGCCGCGCGGGCCGGATGAGCCCATTCGCGGTGTTCGTCGGCGTGCTCGTGTTCGGCTGGCTCTGGGGCGTCTGGGGCCTGCTCCTCGGCGTGCCGATCCTGATGGTCGTGAAATCGATCTGCGACCGCATCGACCAGCTCAATCCGGTCGGCGAGTTGCTCGGCGCCTGAGCCGCCTCAAGCACGTCAGGCCGCAGGCGGCGCGGCGCCCGGCCCGCTTCTGGCCAGCCGCCAGACCAGCACCGCGAGGCCGATGACGCCGGCAACGAGCACACCCCAGAGCAGCCAGGGACGAAGCCTCGCCTCGCGCTCCGACTGCTCCGCAGCCAGCGCCACCCCGGGCGATTCGCCGAACGCGCCGAGGGTGGCCCGGCCGAAGCGCTTGCGCTCTTCGTCGAACTGCGGCACGAGCGTGCCCGCGGGCAGGGCGCCGACGCGGGCGTCGGGCGAGCCGGCAAGCAGGCGAAACGGTGCGTCGCCGCTCGAAGCGAAGACCAGCGAGGCAAGGTGCACGCGGACGACGAGTCGGGTCTGCTGCGGATCGAGTGCGGCAGCGCGCTCGTCGGGAACGATGCGCAAGAAGCGGGCGTGCAGGCGCATTGCGACCGCGGGCGACTCGGCGACCGTACCGTCGCGTTCGAGCCGATAGAACACGCCACCGCCGAGCTCCTGCCAGGGATCGCCGGCGCGGTTGCGTCCTTGCACACGGACCGGCGCGACGCGTGTACCCGAAGCGAAACGGAGGTCGACGTCGACCAGCGGCAGGTCGCCGCCCAGATCGAAGAACAGCGAGCCGCGTGCTTCGCTGGCCGCGCCGCGCTGGCCTGCGGGTTCAGCGCTCGGCGCGAACACGAGCTCGGTGGCGGCGTCGGAGGCGACGACTTCGCGCGCCGGAGCGATCGCGGCGGCGCCGGTGAGCACGGGCGACGCGGCGGGATCGAGCCAGGTCAGCCGCACGAAGCGCCCGGCGCCGTCGGGCAAAGCGACGGTCGGCTGGGTGAGCGCGCCAGTCACCGATTGCAAGGCCATCAGCTGGCCACCCGGACCCGCCCGCCAGCTGCGCAGATCGGCACTGGTCTCGATCGCGTAGGCCGCCGAGAACTCGGCCGGCCCGGACCAGCGCAGCTGCAGTCGAATCGCGGCGGCGTCGCCGGGCGTCGCTTCGCCGAGGTCGATCAGCCAGCCCGGTGACTCGCGCAACGCAGCGGCGGACGGCGCGGCCAACCTGCCCGAGCGCCGCACCGAAATCCGGTCGCCCTCAACCGTGACTTCGACCGGCGAAGGCCATACCGCGGCGCCCACCGGTCGTTGCGGCAAGGGATAGAGCGTCGCTTCTCGCACCCGCTCGCTGACCGCCGGTACGGCCTGCGGCGCGAGCAAGGCAAAGGGCACGCGCTCGCCACGGGCATCGACGACGCGCAGATCGCGCAGGTCGCCTTGCATCGTGTGTGCGTAGACGCCGGGCGGCAAGGCGAGCTCGACGAAAGCGGCCGGCTTGGCGATCTCGATCGGTGCTTCGTAGCGATAAGGCCGCGGCTCGGCCGCTGCGGCGATGCCGGCATACGGCAGCGCAGCGGCAGCCGCGATCAGGACCAGCCAGCGAATCACGGGCTCAGACCGTTGCATGGCGGGTCTCCTTGGCCGGCAGCGGCGCGACGTAGCCGATCACCAGCATCAGCACGCCGACGCCGATGAAGGAGACGATGCGCGTCACGGTTCCCGTGCCCGAGAGGTCGACGAGCAAGAGCTTGAAGACGACCGCGGCAAGCAACGCCGAACCCACGAACCAGGGCACGCGCTCGCCGCGCCGGGCGCCGAACCACATCGCCGCCAGCGCGGTGAACGCCCACAGCAGCGCGATGCCGGTCTGCACGGCGAGCGAACCCAGCCAGGCGTCGACGTCGTACGGCACGCCGCCATAGTGATGGAAGGCGCGAACCAGCATCGCGTTGAGCCAGACGAATCCTGCGACGGCGACCAGTCCGAGCGGCGCCGCGGCGGCGCGGCCGATGGCACGCAGCCAGAGCAGGATCGCGACCAGGGCCAGCGCAATGCCGAGGTCGAGCGGGTTGAGCAGCGGCAGGTGCGGCAGCGGCGCCGCCGTGCCATCGGAAGCGAAGTTGGCGACCAGCGTCCAGAGCCAGAGGCCCGACGCGAGCAAGGCCGCGGCAGCAATCCTGTAGGCCTTCGGCGCCGCGCGAATCGGCCAGACCCGGGCGGTCGCGGGACGCGCGAGCCAGAGCAGGAGCGCCGCCGGCACGACCAGCCAGCCGAGCCATGGCCACGCGCTTGCCGCGTCGCCCCAGTCGGCCGTGGCGGCTCGTCCGAGCAGCGCGCCGAGCAAGGCGAACGCGATGAAGGCGGTCGCGTGCACGGTATTGCCCACCGCTTCAGGCCAGCGCGAGGCCACCGATCGCAGCACGACCGCATGGACCGCGAAAGCGATCGGCCACGCCCACGCGCCGCCGTCGAGCAGCGGATTGACAAGCTGGCCGGCGCTGATCGCGGCCGCGATGAACAGCAACGGCGCGTGCGCCGCGGCCGGCCAGGCGATCGACGGCCAGTCGAGTCGCGCACCGAGAAGAACGTACAGCAGGACGATTCCGCTTGCAGCGACAAGCGTCGCCGAAAGCGTGAATCGCCAGTCGACGAAGGCCGAGATCTCGACGCCCGCCGTCGACACCAGCCAGAGCGTCGCGAGCACGATCAGCAGCGCTTCGGTGACCTCTTCGCCGTGGGCCATGGCGCCATCGCCTCGATTCAGGTGCACGAAGTACGCCGCGGCGATCGCGCCGCCCGCAGCCATCAAGCCGTTGAAGAGGTAGGCATTGAAGACGGCGACCGGCACGCCGAACCGCTCGTGCGCGATCAGCATCGAGATCCCGCCCATCAGGAACAGCAGGTAGCCGAAGACGCGTGGCAGGCCCCGCCGCTGACGAAAACCGATCCAGACCAGGCCAGCGCCTTCGAGCGTCCAGGCGCCCGCAGTACTGCGCTGGTCGAGCGCGAACGGGATGACGAGAGTCAGGAAGATGGTCGCGATCGCCAGGCTCGCGTCGAAGGTGATGCCCAGCTCGGGGCGCTTTTTCATCCACGACGCCAGCAGCACGTAGAAGCCGGCAAGCGCCAGCGCCGAGAGCGCGGTGCCGAACGGCGTGTCGCGAACCAGGCCGTACTGCAGCGCGAACGTGATCGTGGGCAGGCCGAACAGCAGACTGCTGTTGACCCAGCCATCGCTGCGATGCGGCGGTGCGACAGCGACGGCGCGACGCGCCGGCAACATCATGATCAGCACGAACAGCAGGAAGAATGCGACAAGAAAGGACTCGCTCATGGCGAACGAATCCGGCCGATAGCGCAACACGCCCCACGCGGTGGCGACGACGAAGGTGGCGACGAATCCGACGAGGTTGAGCGAGCGCCAGGTCCTGAACCAGGCGACGGCGGCGATGCCGGC
>JBDTNU010000457.1:0-3561 GCA_039933535.1 Caldimonas sp.
GCACCGACATCGGACCGGAGGGCCTCTGCTACAACAGCAAGCTGTTCGCCGCCGCTGGCCTGCCCAGCGACCGCGCAGACGTCGCAGCGCTCTTCGGTGGCACGACGGCCACGTGGGACAAGTTCTTCGAGGTCGGCAAGCAGTACCACGACGCGACGGGCAAGGCCTTCTACGACCAGAGCGGCTTCGTCTGGAACGCGTTTGTGAACCAGCAGAAGGAGGGCTACTACAAGAAGGACGGCTCGCTCAACGTTGAGAACAACTCGACGCTGAAGAACTTCTGGCTGCAGCTCGGCGACGCACAGAAGGCCGGACTCTCGGCCAACTCGGCGCAGTGGGACTGGGGTAAGGGCGCGTCGTTCGTCGACGGCACCTTCGCCGTCTTCGTCTGCCCCGGCTGGATGCTGGGTGTCGTCAAGGGCAACACCGAAGCCGGCGGCGGCGACGCCTCGACCGGCTGGGACTTCGCGGATGTCTTCCCCGGCGGCTACGCCAACTGGGGTGGCTCGTTCCTGACGGTTCCGACCACGTCGAAGCACCCGAAGGAAGCCGCTGAGCTCGCAGCCTGGCTGACCGACACGCCTCAGGAGGTGGCGTCCTTCCAGGCCGCTGGAACCTTCCCGAGCGTGAAGGCCGCTCAGACCGACGCTGGCGTCACCGGCACGAACGACCTGTCGAAGTTCTTCAACGACGCGCCGGTCGGCACCATCCTCGGCGCCCGCGCCGCGGGTGTCATCGCACAGTTCAAGGGCCCGGATGATGCACTCATCTCGGACCAGGTCTTCGGACCGCCGCGCGCCGCTCTCGACGCGGGCACGGCTGACGGTGAGACCACCTGGAACCAGGCGATCGACCTGCTGCACCAGCTGCTCGGCTGACCTTTAGCCAACCAGTAACACCATCGCGAAGCCCCCAGGAGCGGCACCGCCCCTGGGGGCTTCGCCTCGGAACAGATAGAAACGACTCCGATGACAAGCACTGCTGAAGCCGACCGCCGCCGGGCGGTGCGAGCTAGCCTCACCTGGCGCCAGCGCCTGCACAGCGCGGACTTCAAGTACTCGCCGTACGTCTACGTCGCGCCGTTCTTCATCCTCTTCGCGCTCGTCGGGCTGTTCCCGCTGCTTTACACCTTCGTGGTCTCGCTCAATGACTGGGACCTGCTCAAGGGTCAGGGCGAAGTGTGGGGCTTTCAGAACTACATCCGCGAGTTCCAAGACCCAGGGTTCTGGAACTCGATCTTCAACACCTTCAGCATCTTCCTGTTGTCGGCGGTCCCCCAGCTCATCGCCGCGACCTTCATTGCCGCGATCCTCGACCAGAACCTCCGCGCCAAGACCTTCTGGCGCCTCAGCGTGCTGCTGCCCTATGTCGTGACGCCGGCCGCGGTCGCCCTCATTTTCAGCAGCATCTTCTCGGAACAGTACGGCCTGGTGAACAACCTGCTTCAGTCGCTCGGAGTCGATCCGGTCTTGTGGAAGCACGACACCTTCGCCGGCCACTTCGCGATCGCGACGATGGTGAACTGGCGCTGGACCGGGTATAACGCCCTCATCCTGCTGGCCGCGATGCAGGCTGTCCCTCGCGACATCTACGAGTCGGCTGCCATTGACGGCGCCGGCGCTTTCCGCCGCTTCTTCTCGATGACGTTGCCCAGCATCCGTCCGACCTTTATTTTCGTGCTCATCACGGCGACGATCGGCGGGTTGCAGATCTTCACCGAGCCGAAGCTGTTCGACGCAACGGTCTCGACGCCGGGTGGTGTGTTTCATCAAGTTGAAACAACCACCCTCTACATCTGGAATATGGCGTTCAACCAAGACCACTTCGGTCGAGCTTCGGCGATTGCCTTCATCCTGTTGGCGATCATCGTCGTGATCGGCTTGATCAACTACTTCCTCTCTCGAGGCATCGCATCAAGCGAGGTCAAGATTGCGAAGACTCGTACGTCCCGGCGGTTGGCGAGTTACAACGCCACGAAACAGGATGCCGTCCCGCCCGTCGCGCAGAACCACCTGGAGCGTCTCCCATGACCACAGCGCTCGATCGCACCCGCACCAAGCGTCCCCGGCACCACGCCATCAAGGGTTCGCGCCCCGGCTTCTTGGTTTACGGACTGTTGCTCGCCTGGTTCCTGGGCAGCTCGTATCCGCTCTGGTGGTCGTTCGTGGCCGGCTCGAGCACGAGTCGCGTCCTGACCCTGCCGTATCCGCCGCTGCTCCCGGGCGGTCAGTTCTGGCAGAACGCCTCCGAGGTCTTCGCCACGATCGACTTCTGGAAGGCCCTCGGCAACAGCATCATCGTGTCGAGCGCCATCACCGCCTCGGTTCTGTTCTTTTCGACCCTCGCCGGCTACACGTTTGCCAAGCTGAAGTTCCGCGGCCGCAACTGGCTCATGCTGTTCGTGGTTCTCACGCTCGCCATCCCGACCCAGCTCGGCATCATCCCGCTGTTCATTCTGATGAAGCAGTTCGGGTGGACCGGGTCGCTGGGAGCCATCATCGTGCCGACCCTGGTGACAGCCTTCGGCGTGTTCTTCATGCGTCAGTACCTCGTCGATGTCATTCCTGACGAACTGATCGAAGCGGCCCGCGTCGACGGCGCCAGCAGCATCGGTACCTTCTGGTACGTCGGCCTTCCTGCCGCGCGGCCCGCGATGGCGGTACTCGGGCTGTTCACTTTCATGGGCGCGTGGACCGACTACCTGTGGCCGCTGATCGTCGCCGGGTCGAATCCAACGCTTCAAGTC
This sequence comes from Caldimonas sp., assembly GCA_039933535.1. Lineage (GTDB taxonomy): Bacteria > Pseudomonadota > Gammaproteobacteria > Burkholderiales > Burkholderiaceae_C > Schlegelella_A. The sequence goes on from JBDTNU010000457.1 coordinate 2,747, forward strand.
GCTCTGAGCCAATTGCAGTCGGCGAAGTATGTGAACTACACGGTCGTGCTGGCGGGCGCCGTATTGGCCACCATCCCGCTGCTGATCCTGTTCATCGTCGCCGGTCGCCAACTCGTCTCAGGCATCATGGCGGGGGCGGTGAAGGGCTGATGGCTCTCGCACTTCCGGCCGGCTTCAGCTGGCCGAATGGCTTCGTGTGGGGTGCGGCCACTGCGGCTGCGCAGGTCGAAGGTGCTGCCCACGAAGGCGGCAAGCGCGACTCGATCTGGGATGCCTTCGCGCGCGTGCCGGGGAATGTCGCCAACGGCGACACCCCCGAACGTGCCGTCGACCACTACCACCGGATGCCGGAAGACGTGGCGCTCATGACGCGCCTCGGTCTCGACTCGTACCGCTTCTCGGTCTCGTGGGCACGGGTCAAGCCGGATGACGGCGAGTTCAATCGCGACGGCCTCGACTTTTACTCGCGCCTCGTCGACGAGCTTCTCGCGGCCGGCATCCTGCCCTGGTTGACGCTGTATCACTGGGATCTGCCGCAAGCGGTCGAAGAGACCGGCGGGTGGGCGAACCGTGACACCGCGCAGCGCTTCCTCGATTACGCGCTGGGCGTTCACCAGGTTCTCGGCGACCGCGTCGATGACTGGACGACGTTCAACGAGCCCTTCTGCTCATCCTTCATTGGCTACGCGGCTGGCGAGCACGCGCCCGGCCGCCAAGAACCCCGAGCGGCCCTCGGAGCGCTCCATCACCAGCATCTTGGCCACGGACTCGTGGTCGAGGCGTTGCGTGGGGCGGGGGCCGCTCGGCTCGGTATC
>JBDTNU010000458.1:0-3542 GCA_039933535.1 Caldimonas sp.
GGGTTGGCATCGACGAAGACGGCGCGCATCGCGTCAGCCACGCGTCGCCATCGCCTCGCCGAGCCGGATCGCGCGACCTGGCGTCCAGGCGGGATCGAAAGCGAGTCCGGCGCTCTTGCCGAACAGCAGCACGACGGTCGAGCCGAGCATGAAGCGGCCCATTTCCTCGCCTTGCTTCAATGCGACCTTGCCGTCGGCGTAGTTCCACTCGCGCACCCGGCGCACACGCGGCGGATTGACGACGCCGTGCCAGACCGTCGCCATGCTGCCGACGATGGTGGCGCCGACGAGCACGAGCACGAACGTGCCGACCACCGCGGACTCGAACACGCAGACGACGCGTTCGTTGCGCGCGAACAGGCCGGGAACGCCGCGCGCGGTCGTCGGATTGACCGAGAAGAAGGCGCCGGGCACGTCGATCATGCGTGTCAGCACGCCATCGGCGGGCATGTGGATGCGGTGATAGTCCTTCGGACTCAGATAGAGCGTCGCGAAGCTGCCGTCGTGAAACCGCTCGGCCAGCGCATGGTCGCCGCCGACCAGGGCGGTGGTCGAGTAGCGGTGGCCCTTGGCCTGCAGGATCTGGTCTTTCTCGATCGCGCCGAACTGGCTGATCGTGCCGTCGACCGGGCAGACCAGGTCGGCCGCGGCGATCGGCCGGGCGCCCGGTTTGAGCGCGCGCGTGAAGAAGTCGTTGAAGCTCGGGTACGAAGCGGGGTCCGGGTTGGCGGCCTCGCTCATGTCGACGCCGTACTTGCGCACGAACCAGCGCACCAGCCGGGTCGTGGTCGCGCCGCGCTCGCGCGAAGCGACGCGGCCCGCAAACGCGGTCAGGCCGCGCTTGGGCATCAGGTATTGCGGCAGGACCTTGCGGCGATCGGACAGCAAAGGAGGGCACCTCGAGGAAGGCGCGGATTCTATCGACGCGGCCCTGCTCGCTATCCTTGAGCGATGACTGGCATCGACTTCGACGCGCCCTCGATCGTGGTCGCGCGCGCGCTGATCGGCACCAGCCTGTTCGTGTCGGGTGTCGGCGGCCGCATCGTCGAGGCCGAGGCCTACGACCAGAGCGAGCCCGCCTCGCACACCTTCGGCGGTAGGACGCAGCGCAACGCCGTGATGTTCGGTCCGTCGGGCCGTGCCTATGTCTACCGCTCGTACGGCCTGCACTGGTGCCTCAACGTCACATGCATGCGTCCCGGCCACGGCGCGGGAGTCCTGATCCGCGCCATCGAGCCGACGCGCGGCATCGCGGCCATGCGCGAGCGGCGCGGCATGGACGACCTTCGCCTGCTCTGCTCCGGGCCGGGACGGCTTTGCCAGGCGCTCGGCGTGACCCACGCGATGAACGGCCTGCGCTTCGACCGGCCACCGTTTCGCCTGGTGGCGCGCGGCGACGACGCCACCTTCCTGGTCGGCACCGGTCCGCGCATCGGCATCAGCAAATCGCGTGAGCTGCCCTGGCGCTTCGTGCTTGCCGGCTCGGCGTTTCTCAGCAAGCCGATGCGTGGCGGCTGAGCCGCACAATCTCGCCAGACTTCGACCGGGATCCGCCATGACGATCGAGATTTCCAAAGAGGCGCGCAAGGAGGCGGTGGCCTCGATCGAGCGCTACTTCCGGGAGAACATGGAAGAAAAGATCGGCAACATCGCCGCAGCGGCGCTACTCGGCTTCTTTCTCGAGGAGGTCGGTCCACTCGTGTACAACAAGGCGGTCGCCGATCTGCAGGAGCGGCTCGGGGCACGCATCCAGGAGCTCGACATCGAGTTCCACGAAGACGAGTTCGAGTACTGGCGAAAGTTCGACAAGGAGCGCAAGGGCAAGTGAAAGCGCATTGCGACAGGTCGCGATGACCATGACAAGCGAACCGATCACGTCAAGCACGCAGTGCTGCATCGTCGGCGGCGGCCCGGCGGGAATGATGCTCGGCTACCTGCTGGCCCGCGCTGGCGTGAAGACGGTGGTGCTCGAAAAGCACGTCGACTTCCTGCGCGACTTTCGCGGCGACACGGTGCACCCTTCGACGCTGCGCATCATGGACGAGCTGGGCCTGCTCGACGACTTCCTGCAGCGTCCGCACCAGCGTCTTCGAACCCTCGGCGGCCAGTTCGGCGCCGAGCGCATCCAGCTCGGCGATTTCAGCGGCCTGCCGGAGCGCTATGCCTTCATCGCGATGATGCCGCAGTGGGAATTTCTCGATTTCCTCTCCGGCCGGGCGCGCCTGCTGCCCGCATTCACGGCGACGATGCAGGCCAACGTCACCGGCCTGATCACCGACGCCGACGGCCGCGTTGCCGGCGTTCGTGGCAGCTCGCCGGATGGCGAATTCGAGATCCGCGCCGATTGCACGGTCGGCTGCGACGGGCGCGCTTCCACTGTCCGTGCGGCCGCGGGCCTTGCCGTCGAGGACATCGGCGCGCCGATCGACGTGCTGTGGTTCCGGGTCGCCCGCGACGCTTCGCTCGAGGACTCGGCGCTGGCGCGCATCGCACCCGGCCACTTCGTCGTCACCATCGACCGCGGCGACTACTGGCAATGCGCCTTCGTCATCCCCAAGGGCGGCGCCGAGGCCTTGCAGCGCCAGGACATCGAGGTGTTTCGCGGCCAGGTCGTGGCGACCGCGCCGTTCCTCGCGCCCCACATCCAGGACGTCCGCTCGTGGGAAGACGTGAAGCTGCTCACCGTCGCCGTCGACCGGCTGACGCAATGGTCCAGGCCGGGGCTGCTCTGCATCGGCGACGCGGCGCACGCGATGTCGCCGATCGGCGGCGTCGGCATCAACCTGGCGGTGCAGGACGCGGTCGCCGCCGCCAACCTGCTTGCGGTCAAGCTGCGCGCTGGCTCGGTCACCGAGGCCGACCTCGACGCGGTTCGCCGGCGCCGCCTGTGGCCGACGCGGGCGACGCAATCGATGCAGGTCGCGATCCAGAACAATGTCCTGGTCAAGGTGATGAGCGCCGCCTCCGGGGCCGAGCTGCACGTGCCCTTGCCGATGCGCGTGCTCACCGCCGTGCCGGCCCTGCAACGCCTGTTCGCACGCCTGCTCGGCATGGGTGTTCGGCCCGAGCACGTGCGCTCGCCCGTGGCCTGAGTCCGCGCTGCGCGACACTGGCACCCTTCCTGCTCGCTGCGCCTCGGCGTCGCCACGCTGGACGGACGCCCCCGAAGCGGGCATAACCGTGGTTCTGCCGAATCGAAGAGGAGTGCGTCATGGCTGAAGTGAGGATCAACGGCGATCGCCTGTGGGCGAGCCTGATGGAAATGGCCAGGATCGGCGCCACACCCAAGGGCGGCGTCTGCCGGCTCGCGCTGACCGACCTCGACAAGCAGGGCCGCGACCTGTTCGTCCAGTGGTGCAAGGACGCCGGTTGTGCCGTCAAGATCGATCGGATGGGCAACATCTTCGCCCGCCGGCCGGGCCGCAACCCGCATCTGGCGCCGGTAGGCACGGGCAGCCACCTCGACAGCCAGCCGACCGGCGGCCGCTTCGACGGCGTCTACGGCGTGCTCGCCGGGCTCGAGGTGATCCGCACGCTGAACG
>JBDTNU010000459.1:0-3525 GCA_039933535.1 Caldimonas sp.
TCGACCTGCGCGACGGCGAGGACTGCTTCGTCGATCAGCTCTGGATTCCCGCCACTGAGCGCGGCGTGAGCCTGATCGCGGCGAGCGTGCCGCGCACCTACGTCGACTACAACCGGCATCCCGGCGACATCGACCTCGCGCTCGTTGAAGGCGGCCAGTGGCCGCATGAATACGCGCCGAGCGGCAAGGGCCGGCTTGGCAAGGCGCTGATCTGGCGCACGCTCGACGATGGCCGGGCGATCTACGACCGCCTTCTGACGATCGACGAGATCCAGCACCGCATCGATCGCTATCACCGCCCGTATCACCACGCGCTGGCCAAGCGCATCGAGGCGACGCACGCACGCTTCGGCGCGAGCTGGCACATCGACTGCCATTCGATGAACGCGGTGGGCGGCGCGCAGGGCGAAGGCGGCGCCGGCAAGGTGCGCGCCGACATCGTGCTCGGCGACCGCGACGGCACGACCTGCGACGCAGCCTTCACCGAGCTGGTCCGCGAGCATCTCGCCGCGCGCGGCTATGACGTGAAGGTCAACGACCCGTACAAGGGCGTCGAGCTGGTGCGCGCGTATTCGAACCCGGCGACCCGGCGCATGAGCCTGCAGCTCGAGGTCAACAAGCGTCTCTACATGGACGAAGCGACGCGCGAGAAAAATGCCGGCTTCGCGCGGGTGCAGAAGGATCTCGCGTCGCTGGTCGACGCGGTGCTCGAATATACGGCGCAGGCCACGCCCCGAGGCTGAAGAGCCTCAGCCGATGCGGCGTGGCAGCGAGAGAATGGCCACCGCGCCGCCCTGCGGCCCGTTGGTCAGGCTGACCCGGCCGTGATGCAGCTCGGCGATCTCCTTCACGAACGAAAGACCGAGGCCGGTGCTTTTCTTCGCCGTCACCGGCCGGGCCAGCGAATAGAACTTCTCGAACACCTTGTCTTCGGCGTATTCCGGAATGCCGGGGCCGGCGTCGCGAACCACGATGTCGCAGCTGCGCGGATGGGCCATTACCTCGATCGTCACCCGTCCGGCGGGCGGCGAGAAGTCGAGCGCGTTGTCGACCAGGTTGGCGACTGCACGATGCAGCAGGAACGCGTCGCCATCGACCGCGATGGTCGCTGCATCGCCCTCAACGTCGACGGCGATCGTCAGCCCGCGCGCCTGCGCCGACGGCGCCGCGCTCGCCGCGACCTCGGCCACCAGCGCGGCGATCGCCACCGGCACGGCGCGGTCCAGGCTCTTCCTCGATTCGAGCGCGGTGAGCTCGAGCATGCGGTCGACCAGCTCCTGGATCCGGTGCGTCTCGCGCGCGATGTTGGCGATGAAGCGCACGCGGTCGGCCTCGGGCATCGGCTCCTGCAGCAATTCGGCGGCGCCGCGGATCGCCGAAAGCGGGCCCTTCACTTCGTGGGTCAGCGTCTGCACGTAGTCGGCGACGTAGTTGCGGCCGGCCAGCGCGTCGCGCATCTCGTCGTAGGCCGCGCCGATCGCGCCGAGCGCGCGCCGACCCAGGCGCGGCAGGCTGAACGAGCGTTGCGAACGAACATAGCGGACGTAGTCGGCAAGCACGCCGAACGGGCGCACCAGCCACACCGAAAGAATGACGACCAGCAGCAGGACGGCGACGACGGAAGTCGCGCCGAGCAGCAAGGTCTTCCTGCGCGCCGCCTCGACGAACTGGCCGAAGCTCTGCACCGGCTTGCCGACGCTGACCGCGCCGACGATGGCGCCGCCGCCGGCGGGCGACAGGTCGTGGATCGGCACCGCGACGTACATCACCGAGGTGCGCGGATCGCCGTCGATGTCGGCCGTGGTGCGCGCGCCGTACTGGCCGCGCAAGGCGAGAAAGACGTCGTGCCACTGCGAGTGGTCGGCGCCGAGCTGGGCCGCGCGCGAATCGAAGATCACCGTGCCCCGGCGATCGACCACGGTCATGCGCAGCTCGACGCGCGTCTTCTCGACGCCATAGATGTCGGCGCTGAAACGCCGCGCGTAGAGCGTGCGAAAGACCGGCTCGAGCGCATCGACGCGCAAGGCGCCGTCGGCCGACGCCTGCTCGACGAGCGAGGCCATCAGGTAAGCGGTTTCGACCAGCGATTCCTCGGCCGACTCGCGGTAGCGCGGATCGATGTCGCCGAGCTGGCGATACATCAGGAAGGCGACACCCAGCGCGTACGCGACCAGGATGCCGATGAAGATGCGGGTGCGCTTGGTCAAGCCGGTCGCGGGTCTTCCGCGAGCGAGTAGCCGCTGCCGCGATGGGTGCGGATCGGTTCTTCGTTCGGCGCGATCATCTTCAGCTTGGCGCGCACCGTCTTCACGTGCGCGTCGACGGTGCGGTCCATGCTTTCGGTGTCGTTGCCCCACACGCGCTCGAGCAAGGCGTCGCGCGAGAACACGTGACCGGGGCGCGAGGCCAGCGTCTTGAGCAGGCCGAACTCGTAGCGCGAGAGCTCGAGCAGGCGGCCGTGATAGCGGATCTGCATCTTGCCCTCGTCGACGGCGATCGTCGGCGCCGCGGGTGCTGGAACGGCCGCCACGGGCGCTGCGGGTTGCGCGACCGGCGCGCTCTTGGCGCTGCGCCTGAGAACGCCTCGCACCCGCGCCACGAGCTCGCGCGGCGAGAACGGCTTGGCGATGTAGTCGTCGGCGCCGAGCTCGAGGCCGACGACGCGATCGATCTCGTCGCTGCGCGCGGTCAGGAAGACGACCGGCACCTCGCTGGTCGCGCGGATGCGCTTGAAGATCTCGAACCCGCTCGCGTCGGGCAGGCCGACGTCGAGGATCACGAGCGCCGGCGGTTCGCTCGCGATCCGCGCCAGCGCTTCTTCGCCGGTCGCGCACCACGCCGGCTCGAAGCCCTCGGTGCGCAGCGCGTACTGGAGCGTGTCGGCGATGCCGGGCTCGTCCTCGACGATGAGGACCCTGGGTTTCATGCGGGAAGGAAGCCCTCGATCGAGAGATACCGCTCGCCAGTGTCGTAGTTGAAGCCGAGCACGGTCGCGCCCGCGGCGATCTCGGGCAGCTTCTGCGCGATCGCGGCCAGCGTCGCACCCGACGAGATGCCGACCAGCAGCCCTTCTTCGCGCGCGCAGCGCCGCGCCATCTCGCGCGCCGCTTCGGCCTCGACCTGGATCACGCCGTCGAGCAGATCGACGTGCAGGTTCTTCGGGATGAAGCCTGCGCCAATGCCCTGGATCGGATGCGGACTCGGCTTGCCGCCGCTGATGACGGGCGAGGCGCTCGGCTCGACCGCGTAGACCCTGAGCTTGGGCCACATCTTCTTCAACACCTGCGCGCAGCCGGTGATGTGGCCACCGGTGCCGACGCCGGTGATCAATGCATCGACGCCGCTCGGAAAGTCGGCGGCGATCTCTTCCGCGGTCGTACGCACGTGGACATCGATGTTGGCCGGGTTGTCGAACTGCTGCGGCATCCACGCCCCCGGCGTGGTCGCGACGAGCTCGAGGGCGCGCGCAATCGAGCCGTTCATGCCCTTCTCGCGCGGCGTCAGCTCGAAGGTCGCGCCGTAGGC
>JBDTNU010000460.1:0-3522 GCA_039933535.1 Caldimonas sp.
TCGCTTCGGCGATCCTGCGCAAGAAGAAGATGCTGGGCCTGACCGGGATGCTGCTTGCCCTCGCCGCCACCCTGCTGGGCGGCGCGAGCGTGCCAATCAACGAGACGCTGCACGACGGGCCGGCCATCGGCCTCGACTGGTTCCTGCTCGACATGCTCCTCATGACGCTGATCTATTCGCCGTTCGAGGTGCTTTGGCCTGCGTATCCGAAGCAGAGCATTTTTCGCAAGGAATGGCTGCTCGACGTGGGGTACTTCCTGTCGACCCATCTGCCGATCCAGATCACGTCGTTCCTGATACTTCTGCCTGCCACCCAGCTCACGTCGGTGCTGGGCATCCACAGCCTGCTCGAAGCGACGGGGAGCCTGCCGCTGGTGGTGCAATTCCTGCTCGCCGTGCTGGTGGCCGACCTTGCCGAATATTTCATTCACCGGACGTTTCACTCGGTGCCGTTCCTCTGGCGCTTTCACGCCATTCACCATTCTTCGAAGGCGCTCGACTGGCTGGCCGGCTCACGCTCCCACCTGGTCGACGACGTGGTGGTTCGCGCATTCATCCTGATCCCCATGATGTTCGCGTTCTCGCACAACATCATCGTCGCCTACCTGTTCTTCGTCACCCTCCACGCCACGTGGACGCATTCGAACTTCAACCCGACCATCAAGTGGCTGGAGCCCTACCTGATCTTCCCGAGGTTCCATCACTGGCACCACACGTCGCAGAAAGAGGCGATCGACAAGAACTTCGCCATCCACTTTCCGTGGATCGACAGGATCTTCGGCACGCACTATTGCCCAGAAGGCAAGTGGCCCGAGCACTACGGCCTCGACGACGAGCCGATCCCGGCCGGCTTCTGGGGCCAGGCCTTCTATCCGTTCAGCCGCAGAAGGGCGACGTAGCGATCGCTCGCTAGAAGTTCAGCGAAGTGAGCGGAACGCCCTCGGGCAGTTCCGCGCCGCGGTCCGTCGCGCGCACCAGGCCCAGGGACTTCATGACCTTGACGGTGCGAAAGCCGAGGTCGTATTCCGATTCGGCGTGGCTCAAGCGCAGGAGCCCCGGCGAGTGGTGATGGTTGTTCTGCAGGCAGGCGCTGAACGTCGCGGTGACGGGCAGCCATTCGCCGATGTTCATCGCGTTGTCGCGCGCGTCGTCGTAGCGCCGGTACCCGTATCGCCGGTCGTGGGTCCAGTAGTTCTGGATCATGTTGATCCACAGCGCGAAGACCCGGAACAGGACCCAGATCACGGCCGCGAAGCGCAGGTCGCCCACCAGCAGCCACAGCAGCCAGAAGTTGAAGGCCTGGGCCACCACGGCGAACACCGGATTGGAGACAAGGCGGAACGCCCAGGACTTGAAGATCTCGTCGTTTGCCAGATTGCCCTTGGCCTTGTACGGCAGCAGGCAGAGATACAGCGTTCGCCACAAGCCGTCCGAAGCGAGCTTGTTGGGGTCGCCGGCGTGGTCGGCGAACGCGTGGTGAAGCCGATGCCGGTTGACCCAGCTCACCGGATCGATGTAGACGCCGAAGGTGTTGTTGACGACCGTGAGGGTCTTGACGAACCACTCCTTGTATTCGAGCGAGCGATGGGCGATGCCCAGGTGAATCACGCAGGACAGATAGAGGCCGCCCACGAACCAGCAGGCGATGAAGTAGCCAGCGCCGATCGCCAGGCCGGCCCACGGGCCGATGGTGGCTGGCGCGAAGTACATGCAGGCCAGGGCATAGATGAGGATCAGCCCATAGCCGATGGCGTTGTAAGTTTTCAAGAAATCTTCCCTCTGCTTTGCCCGTGGCGATCGGTAGCGCGCCACAACGGCGAACCTGCTGATGAGTATCTGACGAGAACCGCGCCCGACTTCGGACGAGCGCCACGTGGCCGACGAAACGTCGCGCCCCCTGCGCGTTTGTGCCGATACTGACCGGACAGGTCGCGCCTAGGATCGGCCGTTCACGCCGCTCGCCAGGAGACAGGATGAAGATCCACCGAATTCGCACCTTTGCCGTCACCGCTGCGGCGCTAGCCGCCATTGCCGCCCAGGCACAACAGGTCAAGCTGATGACCGGCCCGCAGGGCGGCTCGTGGTATCCCCTCGGCGGCGCCATCGCCAACATTGCCGACAAGGAAGGCATGAACATGCAGGTGCTGCCGGGCGCGGGCATCGCCAACGTCAAGGCGATCCAGGCCAGCAAGGCCGACTTCGGGTTCGGCAACTCGATCTCCACGGTCGACGGCGTCGCCGGGCGGGCGCCCTTCGAGACCAAGACCGGCAACGTGTGCAACGTCGCCTCGCTGTATCCGCAGTACTTCCAGGTCGTCGTCAATGCCGACTCGGGCATCAACTCGCTGGCCGACCTGAAGGGCAAGCCCGTGGCGTTCCAGCCCAAGGGCAACACGGCCGAGTTCATCAGCGTGCAGGCGCTCGAGGTCTATGGCCTGAAGCCCGCCGACATGAGCCGCGTGAGCTACGTGTCGTACACCGACGCGGTCTCGCTCATGAAGGACAACAACGCTCAGGCGTTCACGCTCGGCACCACAGTGCCGGCGTCGTCGATCATGGACCTGGCCTCGGCGCGCGACGTCAAGCTGGTCGCCATCCCCGACGACAAGTTCCAGGCGATGCGAAAGCTCAACCCCGGCTACACCAAGCTCATCATCCCAGCCGGCAGCTACCCCAAGCAGACCAAGGACGTGCAGACGATCGGCTACTCGACGCACGTGATCGCGCGCTGCGATCTCGACCCTGACGTCGTCTACAAGGTGCTCAAGGGCATGGTCGCGCACAAGGCCGACCTCTCGGCGATCGCCAAGGCGATGGCCGACACGACACCCAAGATGATGGCCGAGGACATCGGCGTGCCGATGCACAAGGGCGCCTTGCGCTACTACAAGGAAGTCGGCGCCCTCTGAGCCGCCGCAAGCGGCCGATCCCGGCTGCGCGGCCCGGTCCGCGCAGCCTTCCCTCGCGCCGCAAGGCGCGTGAGCGTCCATGCTGTCTCTTCCGCTGACCTTCTCGCGCCGTCTCATCTCCACCGTTGCGGTGGCGATGTCGCTGTTCCATCTCTACGTCGCGTTCGTCGGCCCGCCCGACGCCTATGTCTTTCGCGGCTCGCACCTGGCCTTCGCGCTCGTCCTCGCATTCCTGTTGCAGCCGGGCCGCCACGGCAACGCCGAACGTGTCGGCTGGTTCGATGTGCTGCTCGTCCTCGCCGCCGCCGCCACGGCGCTCTACCCGGCTGCGAACCTCGAGTACATCCAGAACCGCATCTACTATGTCGACGACCCGCGGGTCGCCGACTACGTTTTCGGCGGCGTGCTCGTCCTCCTGATCATGGAGGCGACGCGGCGGGCGACCGGCTGGGCGCTGCCGATCACGGCGATCGTCTTCATGGCCTACGGCCTGACGCTCGGTCACCAGTCGCCGGGGATCATGCTCGACCAGCTGTTCCTCACCACCGAAGGCATCTTCGGCATCCCGCTCTACGTCTCGGCGACGTACGTGATGCTCTTCATCCTGTTCGGC
>JBDTNU010000461.1:0-3518 GCA_039933535.1 Caldimonas sp.
TGCAGACGCGCTCGGCCATCTCGCTGGCGAACAGCTTGCCCATCGCCGCCTCCTTCAGACAAGGCAGCCCGGCATCTTTCAGGGTCGCGGCGTGATGCACCATCTGGCGCGCCACCTCGATCTGCGTCGCCATGCCCGCGAGGCGGAACTGCACCGCCTGGTGCTCGAAGATCGGCTTGCCGAACGCGACGCGGTCCTTCGCGTAGGCGAGCGCGGCTTCGAACGCCGCGCGCGCCATGCCGACCGCCTGCGCGCCGATGCCGATGCGCCCGCCTTCGAGCCCCGAGAGCGCGATCTTCAAGCCCTGGCCTTCTTCGCCGAGCAGGTTGGCGGCCGGCACGCGGCAGTTCTCGAACACGATCTGCGCCGTGTCGCTGGCGTGCTGGCCGAGCTTGTCCTCCAGACGCGCCACCGTGTAGCCGGGCGTCGCGGTCGGCACGACAAAAGCGCTGATCCCTCGCTTGCCCGCGGCCTTGTCGGTCACCGCCATGACGATCGCGATGTCACCGTTCTTGCCGCTGGTGATGAACTGCTTGACGCCGTTCAGCACGTAGTCGGCACCATCGCGAACGGCGGTCGTCTTCAGACCGTCGGCCTGCGATCCGACGTGCGGCTCGGTGAGACAGAAGGCGCCGAGCATCTCGCCCCGCGCCAGCGATTTCAGCCAGCGCTCCTTCTGCGCCTCGTTCGCCCAGGCCATGAGGATCGAGCAGACCGGACAGTTGTTGACGCTGACGATCGTCGAGGTGGCGCCGTCGCCAGCGGCGATCTCCTCGAGGATGACGGCGAGCGCGAGGTAGCCGAGGCCGGCGCCGTCGTACTCGGTGGGGACGACAACGCCGTAGCAGCCGAGCGCGGCGAGCCCCTGCAGCTCGGCCTTCGGAAAGTGGCAGTCGCGGTCCCATTGCGCGGCGTGCGGCGCGATGCGGTCCCGCACGTAGGCACGCACCGCGTCCTGGACGGCGCGGTGGTCGTCGTCGAGGATCATGGCGCGGCCTTCGGCAAGCGCAGCAGCAGCGTGCCGGTGCCGCTGAGCAGGAGCGTGTCGGCGGTGCGCGCATCGCCTTCGACGCGCGTGATCCAGCCATCGAGGCTGTCCTTTCTTTCCACGCCGGTCACGCGCCAGCGGACGTCGATGTCCTCGTCGGCGTAGACCGGCGCGCGAAAGCGGATCTCGAAGCTCATGCCGACGCCGGATCGCTTCAGCCCGCCTTCCGTCGGCTGCGCGAAATGGGTGGCCGTCATGGCCATGAAGATGCTGCCGAGCTGCGTGCCCGAGGCGATCAGGCCCCGATAGCCGGCGGCCAGCGCGGCGGCCAGGTCATGGTGCAGCGGGTTGTGGTCGTGCACCGAATTCGCGAAGACCGGGATCTCGTCTTCGGCGATGCGTACGCGCTGCGTGAAAGTCTCGCCGACGAAGGCCGGGACGTCGCTTGCCGACGCCGTTGTCATGCTCGCTCCACGAGAGCGAGTCGCGCCGCGAGCCACACGAACAGACCCGCGCCCGACGCATTCAGGGCGCGCTGCCAGACCAGGCTCGCGCGCCAGCGCCCGAGCGGCGCGACGAGCAGCACGAAGCCGAACAGGAAGATTCCGCCCTGGACCACGAACCAGGCACCGAGAAACAGGAAGGCGAGCGTCTTGTCGGGGGCGTCGGCGTCGATGAACTGCGGCAGCAGCGCAAGAAAGAACAGGGCGACCTTGGGGTTGAGAACGTTCGTCAGCAGACCCTGGCGAAACATTGCCGCGAAGCCGGGACGCTCTGCTGCGGGGGGCGCGACCGAACCGCTCGCGCCGGCCAGGGCACTTCGCAACATGCCCCAGGCCAGCCACAGAAGATAGGCCGCGCCCACCCACTTGACGAGCGAGAACGCGGCGCTCGAAGCCGCGAGCAAGGCGGCCAGCCCGAGCGCAGCCGCCAGCGCGTGCACCACGCACCCCGACATGACACCGAGCGCAGCCGCGATGCCACCGCGAACGCCATGGCGCAAGGTGCGCGTCAGCGTCAGCATCATGTCGACGCCGGGGGTCGCGTTGACGACGAAGACGGTCGCCGCGAAGACTCCCAGCGAATGCGTGCCGAGCACCGCAAGCCTTGCCTAGAGCAGCTCGACCGCCATCGCCGTCGCTTCGCCGCCGCCGATGCAAAGCGCCGCGACGCCCTTCTTCTTGCCGGCCTGGCGCAGGGCGCCGAGCAGCGTGACGACGATGCGCGCGCCGCTGGCGCCGATCGGGTGGCCGAGCGCGACCGCGCCGCCGTGCACGTTGACGATCTCGGGCCGAAGGTCGAACTCGGTCATCGCCGCCATCGTCACCGCGGCGAAGGCTTCGTTCACTTCCCAGAGCTCGACGTCCTGCGACATCCAGCCGGCCGACTTCAACACCTTCTGGATCGCGCCGACCGGCGCGGTCGTGAACCAGTTGGGCGCCTGCGCATGCACCGAGTGCGAAACGATGCGGGCGATCGGCTTGACGCCGAGCCGCGTGGCCGTCGACTCGCGCATCAGCACCAGCGCGGCGGCGCCGTCGGAGATGCTCGACGAGGTGGCGGCGGTGATCGTGCCGTCTTTCTTGAACGCGGGCTTGAGGCCCGGGATCTTGTCGAGCTTCGCCTTGAAGGGCTGCTCGTCGAACTTGATCAACGTGTCGCCGCCCTTGCCGGGCACGCTCACGGGCGCCATCTCCCAATCGAAGCTGCCGTCTTCGTTGGCCTTCTTCGATCGCTGCGTCGACGTGACCGCGAACTGGTCCATCGCTTCGCGCGTGAACTTGTACTTGGCGACGCACTCCTCCGCGAACACGCCCATCGCCCGGCCCTTGTCGTAGGCGTCTTCGAGGCCATCGATCGCCATGTGGTCGTAGAGCTGCGCCGCGCCGTACCGAATCCCCTTGCGCACGAAGGTCAGGTGCGGTGCGTTGGTCATGCTCTCCATGCCGCCGGCGACGACGATCTCGGCGCTTTCGGCCTTGAGCATGTCGTGCCCGAACATCATCGCGCGCATGCCTGAACCGCACATCTTCGAGAGCGTCACCGCGCCCGCCGAATTCGGCAGGCCGGCGCCGAGCGCGGCCTGGCGCGCGGGCGCCTGGCCCTGGCCGGCCATCAGGCAGTTGCCCATCAGCACTTCACTGACCGAATCGCCGGTGATGCCGGCACGCTCGACCGCGGCCTTGATCGCGACCGATCCGAGCTGGTGCGCGGCAAGCGCGCTGAAGTCGCCGAGCATGCCGCCGATGGGCGTGCGGGCGGCGGAAACGATGACGATGGAATCAGCCATGGCGGCTCCTTCGGTTTTCGAAGCGCTTCTGCACTTCATAGGGGAACACATCATGCACGTAGCCGGCCAGGATCTCTTCCTTGTGGCCTTGCCAGAAGGCGGGCTCGAGCAGCTCGGCATGGTGCGCCATGAAGACCTCGCGCACCGCCGGGTTGCCGAGCAGGAACGGGCCGAAGGTCTCGGGGAACACGTCCTTCGGGCCGACCCGGTACCAGACCTCGCCCGACATCTCGTCTTCCT
>JBDTNU010000462.1:0-3515 GCA_039933535.1 Caldimonas sp.
ATCGGCTGCGGCGTCGTGCTCGGCCTGGTCAACGGTTTCGGCGTCGCCTTCCTGCGCCTGCCTTCGATGGTGGTCACGCTGGCGGTGAATGCGGTCGCGCAAGGCCTGATGGTCGTGCACACCGGAGGCTTCTCGCCGCAAGACGCATCGTCGCCGGCGATGCGCTTCATCGCCACCGGCCACAGCGTGCTCGGCATTCCGAACGCGCTGCTGGTGTGGGGCGTGGTGGGCGGCGCGGCCGTCTTCCTGCTGACCCGGACGACCTTCGGCCGCACCGTGTATGCGATCGGCAACCGCGAACGTGCCGCCTACCTCTCGGGCGCGCGAACCCGCACTGTCGTGATGGCGGCGTTCGCGATCTCGGGGGGCCTCTCGGCCTTCGGCGGCGTGCTGCTCGCCGGCTATGCCAGCAAGGCGGCGCAAGCGATGGGCGACCCCTACCTGCTGCCGGCGATCGCCGCCGTGGTGCTCGGCGGCACCTCGATCCTCGGTGGCCGCGGCAACTACCTGGGCACGGTGGCGGGCGTGATCCTGATCACCCTTCTCCAGTCGATCCTTTCGGTGATGCAGATGGAAGAATTCGGCCGGCATGTGATCTATGGCATCGTCATCATCGCGATGCTGCTGGTCTACGGCCGCGGCAAGCGGCATTCGGATTGATGCGATCGGATCGGAGAACCCATGGGCCTCGAACTCACGTCCAGCTTTGCCGTCGTCGACGCGCGCTTTCGCAAGCTCGCGCTGCCCTACATCAACGTCGAGAGGCTCTACACCGGCTGCCGCTGGTCCGAAGGGCCGGCCTGGTTTCCGGCCGGCCGCTACCTGGTCTGGTCCGACATTCCGAACGACCGGGTGATGCGCTGGGACGAGACCGACGGCTCGGTCTCGGTGTTTCGCCAGCCATCGAGAAACGCCAACGGCCACACCGTCGACTTCCAGGGCCGGCTGGTCTCGTGCGAGCATCGCGCGCGCTGCGTTTCACGCACCGAGCACGACGGCACGCGCACCATCCTGGCTTCACGCTTCGAGGGCCAGCGCTTCAACTCGCCCAACGACGTCGTCGTCAAGTCCGACGGCAGCGTCTGGTTCACCGATCCGAGCTACGGCATCGACAGCGACTACGAGGGCGACGCCGCCGCCAGCGAAATCGGCGCACAGCGCGTCTATCGCATCGACCCCGACAGCGGCGACATCCGCGTCGTCGCGAGCGACTTCGTGCAGCCCAACGGCCTGGCGTTCTCGCCCGACGAGTCGCTGCTCTACATCGTCGACACCGGCGTCACGCACGTGGCCGACGGTCCTCACCACGTGCGCTGCTTTCATGTCGACGAGAAGGGCGCGCTATCGGGCGGCGAGGTGTTCGCGATCTGCCCGGTCGGCCTCTACGACGGCCTGCGCGTCGATGTCCACGGCAACGTGTGGCTGAGCGCCGGCGACGGCGTGCATTGCCATGCGCCCGACGGCGCGCTGCTCGGCAAGGTGCTGATCCCCGAGCCGGTCGCCAACCTGTGCTTCGGCGGGGCCAAGCGCAACCGCATGTTCATCTGCGGCACGACCTCGCTGTACTCGGTCTACCTCAACACGCGCGGGGCGCGCTGAGGCGCGTCGCGGTCAGGCGGGCGTCATCACGAGCTTGCCCTTCGCCGCTGCCAGCGTGCGCGACAGGAGGCCAGCCACGCCATGGATGGCGTCGATCGACGGCGTCGGCGTGCCGGTGATGCGGCCGAGCTCGACGACGCTGCCGACCAGCGCTTCGAGCTCGAGCGCACGGCCGTGCTCGACGTCCTGCAGCATCGAAGTCTTGTGCGCACCGACCGCCTCGGCGCCGGCGATGCGCTGATCGATCGAGATCTTGAACGCGACGCCGAGCTTGTCGGCCACCGCCTGCGCTTCCTTCATCATCGCTTCGACGACGGCATGTCCGCCCGGGTCGCGGCAGATGTCTTCGAGCGTCGCGTGGGTGAGCGCGCTGATCGGATTGAAGCTGACGTTGCCCCATAGCTTGAGCCAGATCTCGGCCCGGATGTCCTTGGTGACCGGGGTCTTGAAGCCGGCTCCCATCATGGCCTGCGACAGCGCCTCGATGCGCGGGCTGCGGCTGCCGTCGGGCTCGCCGAGCGTGAAACGATTGCCCTCGATGACGCGCACCAGCCCGGGCTCGACCAGCTCGGCCGCTGGATAGACGACGCTGCCGATCACGCGCCCGGGGGCGATCGCCGCGGCGATCGCGCCACCGGGGTCGACGCTCTCGATGGTCCGGTTCTCGTACGGGCCGGGCAGGCGCTGGAAGTACCACCATGGCAGGCCGTTGATCATCGTCACGACGGATGTCTCGGGCCCGAGCAGGCCCTGCATCTGCGGCAGGATGTCGCGCACCTGGTGCGCCTTGACGGTCAGCAGCACCGCGTCCTGCGCGCCCGCCTCGGCACCGTCGGCGACCGCACGCGCTGCGGCCGCGTGCTGCTCGCGGCCGTCGGCCTCGATCAGTCGAAAGCCGTTCGATGCGATCGCGGCGAGGTTCTTGTTGCGGGCGATGAAGGTCACCGCATGGCCGGCGAGCGAAAGCCGCGCGCCGAGAAAGCCGCCGATCGCGCCGGCGCCGACGATCGCGATCTTCACGTCAGGCCGAGCTTGGCCGCCAGGCCGATGCGCTGCAGCTTGCCGGTCGCGCCCTTCGGGATCTCGTCCATGAACAGGATCTTCTTCGGCACCTTGTAGTCGGCGGCGCGCGTCGCGACGAAGTCCTGCAGCTCGCGGTCGGTCGCGGTGCTGCCGGGCCTGAGCACGACGACCGCCGCGACCTCCTCGCCGAGCTTGGGATGCGGCATGCCGAAGCAGACGACCTGCGCGACCGCGGGATGGTCCATCAGGATCTCGTCGACCTCGCGCGGGCTCACCTTTTCGCCGCCGCGGTTGATGATTTCCTTGAGCCGCCCGGTGATCGAGAGATAGCCTTCGGCGTCTTTCACGCCCTGGTCGCCGGTCCGAAACCAGCCTTCGCGAAAGCCCTCGGCGTTGGCCTTCGGGTTGTTCTCGTAGCCGGCCGTGACGTTGGCGCCGCGGATCACGATCTCGCCCGTCTCGCCGGCCGTGAGCAGCTCGCCCGACTCGCCCATGATCGCGATCTCGGGGCCCGCCGGCACGCCGACGGTGCCGGGCTTGCGCGTGCGTGGCGGCAGCGGATTCGACGCCATCTGGTGGGTCGCCTCGGTCATGCCATAGGCCTCGATCAGCGGCGCGCCGAAGGCCGCCTCGAGCTCCCGGATCACCTGTGGCGGCATCGACGACGACGACGAGCGCATGAATCGAAGCGGATTGCTGCGGATCGACTCGGCATTGCCGCGCGCGCGGCTCACGATCGCCTGGTGCATGGTCGGCACGGCGGTGTACCAGGTGGGCTTGGCGTCGTCCATCCAGGAGAAGAACTTCAGCGCGTTGAAGCCCGGCGTGCAGTAGACCGACGAGCCTGCCGAGAGCGGCGCCAGCACGCCGGCGATCAGGCCGTGGATGTGGAA
>JBDTNU010000463.1:0-3506 GCA_039933535.1 Caldimonas sp.
AGAGCAACGCGCATGGGCCGAACGAGTTCCTGCACGTGCCCTACGGCAAGAAGCTCACGGCCGCGGTGGCGCAGGTGATGGCGGCTTGCCCGTGAGCTGAAGGGCCAGCGCTTCTGCGACCTCGATCCCGTCGACGGCGGCCGACATGATTCCGCCGGCGTAGCCCGCGCCTTCGCCGGCCGGGTAGAGGCCGGCGACATTCACGCTCTGCATGTCCTTGCCGCGCGGCATGCGCAAGGGCGACGAAGTGCGCGTCTCGACGCCGGTGAGCACGGCGTCCGGCATCGCGAAGCCGTCGATCTGCTTCGCGAATGCGGGCAGTGACTCGCGAATGGCGTCGATGGCATAGCGCGGCAGGCTTTCGCGGCCCTCGAAGGCCAGATCGGTCGGCAGCACGGCCGGCGTGTATGACGGCAGGACGTTCTCGAACGCCGTCGATGCGCGACCGGCGAGGAAGTCGCCGACGCGTTGACCCGGCGCCGCATAGCTTTCGCCGCCGAGCACGAACGCACGCGATTCCCAGAAACGCTGGAAGGCGATGCCGTCCAGCGGACTGACTTCGCCCTTCGATTGCGGCCCACGGTAGTCCTCGGGCGCGATGCCCACGACGATGCCGGCGTTGGCGTTGCGCTCGTTGCGTGAGTACTGGCTCATGCCGTTGGTGACGACGCGGCCGATCTCCGAGGTCGCGGCGACGACGGTGCCCCCCGGGCACATGCAAAAGCTGTAGACCGAGCGGCCGTTCCCGGCGTGGTGCACGAGCTTGTAGTCGGCGGCGCCGAGCAGTGGGTTGCCCGCGTCCTTTGCCCCGAAGCGAGCGCGGTCGATCAGTCCCTGCGGATGCTCGATGCGAAAGCCGATCGAGAACGGCTTGGCCAGCATCGCCACGCCGCGCTCGTGCAGCATCGCGAAGGTGTCGCGCGCGCTGTGGCCGAGCGCGAGAACGACCTGGCCGGCGGCGATCTCCTCGCGCTCGCCATCGCTTCGAATCGTGGTCACGCCGCGGATACGGCCGTCGTCGATGGCCACGTCGACGACACGCGTGCCGAAGCGGATCTCGCCGCCGAGCCGCTCGATCTCGGCGCGCATCTTCTCGACCACGCCCACGAGGCGGAAGGTGCCGATGTGCGGCTTGGCGACGAAGGCGATTTCTTCTGGCGCGCCGGCCGCGATGAACTCGGCGATGACCTTGCGCGTGAGGTGGCGCGGATCGCTGATCTGGCTCCATAGCTTGCCGTCGGAGAACGTTCCGGCACCGCCTTCGCCGAACTGCACGTTCGATTCCGGATCGAGCTCGCCGCGTCGCCACAGGCCCCAGGTGTCTTGCGTGCGTTCGCGTACGGCGCGCCCGCGTTCCAGGACGAGCGGCCGAAAGCCCATCTGCGCGAGCACGAGCGCGGCGAACAGGCCGCACGGCCCGAAGCCGACAACCACCGGGCGCGGCCTCTCGCTCGCCGCGAAGTCGGCGGGCGCATGAGCGGCAAGGCGGTAACGCATGTCCGGCGAGGGCCTGACGTGCGGGTCGCCGGCATGGCGCGCCAGGACCAGCGCTTCATCGATCACCTCGCAATCGACCGTGTAGACGAGGACGATCGCAGAGCGTTTTCTGGCGTCGTAGCCACGCTTGAAAACGGTCATGGCCCGCAAGTCGGCGTCGGCCACGCCGAGCCGCGCGACGACCGCGGCGCGAAGGCCCGGCTCGGCGTGCTCGAGCGGGAGTCGGATCTCGGTGAGCCGAATCATCGACCCACGCGCGACCGGCGCCCGCCGGGCCGCCCCGAGGGCGCCGGCGCCCCCTCGGAGGGCAGTGAACGAAGTGAGCGTGGGGGCGCCATCCTCAGCGAAACGCTTCGACGCGCGTCATGCCCATCAGCGGCTCGAGCAGCCGCGCCAGCGGGCG
Organism: Caldimonas sp.; assembly: GCA_039933535.1. GTDB lineage: Bacteria > Pseudomonadota > Gammaproteobacteria > Burkholderiales > Burkholderiaceae_C > Schlegelella_A. Next base: position 1,901 of record JBDTNU010000463.1, read on the forward strand.
CAGCACCGAGTAGCGCGTCGCGACCTTGTGCGCGTAGTCGAAGAAGCGGGGCAGGTCGGCGCTGTAGGCGGGCTTGCCGTCGCGGTGCTTGAGACGCGAGAAGATGCCGAGCACCTTGAGGTGGCGCTGCAGCCCGATCCATTCGAGGGCACGCCAGAACTCACCGAAGTCGGCGTCGACGGGCAGCCCGGCCTTGCGCGCGGCCTCCCAGTAACGTATCGCCCAGTCGATCTCCTGCGCCTCGTCCCAGGAAATGAAGGCGTCGCGCAGCAGCGAGGCGACGTCGTAGGCGATCGGCCCATGCACCGCGTCCTGGAAATCGAGGATGCCGGGGTTGGGCTCGGCGACCATGAGGTTTCTCGGCATCCAGTCGCGATGCACGGCCACGGTGGGTTGAGCCAGCGCACTGGCGACAAGTTGATCGCAGGCGGCTTGCCAGGTCGTGGTTTCGGCATCGGTCCATACGGCCTGACATTCGCGTGCCACGCACCAGTCGGGAAACAGCGCGAGCTCGCGGCGCAGCAAGGCGTCGTCATAGGGCGGGAGTGCGTCGCCGGGCAGCTCGTGTTGCCAGGTGACAAGCGCGGCGATGGCGTCGCGCATCAACGCGTCTGCATGGCCGCTCTCGCCGCGCGATTGCGCTTCCTGCAGGGCGGCAAGGTAGAGCCTGTCGCCGAGGTCGTCGAGGAGGAGGAATCCGTTCGTCACGTCGGCTTCGAGGACACGAGGTGCGTGCAGGCCGGCCTGGGCTATCAGGCCCGCGATGTGGACGAACGGCCGCACATCTTCCTGCGCCGGTGGCGCGTCCATGACGATGGCGCTGCCGCCGCCTTCCAGGTCGGCGCGCAGGTAGCGACGAAAGCTCGCGTCGCTGGAGGCGGGTCGAAGCGAGGTGGCGATGAGCTTGTGCCGTGCGCCGATCGCCGCGAGCCACGAGACGAATGCGGCTTCGCGGGCCGGGTCGGCCCAGGCGATCGATGCGTGTAAAGGAGCTGAACTCACGGGCGGCAGGCAGGCGTTCGAGGTGCGAACGCGCGAGCCTCGTGGATAATCGATTCTACAAATCGATGCGCGATCGCCCCTGCCAGGCCTTCCGGCTACGCATCCTCTCCCTCGCAGTGCTGGCGGCCTCGGCGGATGGCGCAGCCGCACAAGCCACGTCCTCCCCCGTTTCCTCGGCGGCGCCTGTGGCGAGCGCGGCTTCGGGCATCGCGTTGCGCAGCGCGCCCTCGCTGCAGGCGCCGCCGCACGGCGACGCGGCGCGCCAGTTGCCGATCATTTTGCGTGCCCGTGAATTGCGCGGCCGCCCCGATGTCGACGCCGAGGCCGTCGGCGACGTCGAATTCCGGCGCGGCTCGGTCGTCATCCGGGCCGATCGGCTGAGCTACGACCAGGCCGAGGATCTCGCGAGGGCGACCGGCAACGTCGTCGTGAGCCGCGATGGCAACGTCTTCATCGGCCCGGAGCTGCAGCTCAAGGTCGAGCGCTTCGAAGGCTTCTTCCGCAGTCCGACCTATCGCTTCGCCCGCACCGGCGCGGGCGGCAAGGCAGCACGGATCGAGTTCATCGACGACCAGCGCGCGGCCGCGCTCGACGCCACCTACTC
>JBDTNU010000464.1:0-3496 GCA_039933535.1 Caldimonas sp.
GCCAAGCTCGAGCACATCTGCAGGAAGCTGATGCTCAAGGAGGGCGAGCGCTTCCTCGACGTCGGCGCGGGCTGGGGCGGCCTCCTGCTGTACGCCGCGGAGCACTACGGGGTGCAGGCGCAGGGCATCACGCTCAGCCGCAACCAGCACGCCTACGTCAACCGGCTCATCGAGGAGCGCGGCCTCGGCGGCCGCGTCAGGATGGACCTGCTCGACTACCGTCAGCTTCCCGAAAGCGAGCCTTTCGACAAGGTCGCGTCGGTCGGCATGTTCGAGCATGTCGGCCGCTCGCAACTGCCGAATTACTTCGCCAAGATCCATCGGCTGCTCAAGCCCGGTGGCCTGCTTCTCAACCACGGCATCACCGCGGGCGGCACGCGCAATCACCAGCTCGGCGCCGGGCTTGGCGACTTCATGGAGCGCTATATCTTCCCGGGCGGCGAGTTGCTGCACGTTTCGCACGTGCTCGAGGTCACCGCCGAATCGGGGCTCGAGGCGGTCGACGTCGAAAGCCTGCGCCCGCACTACGGCAAGACCCTGTGGTCCTGGAGCGACGGGCTCGAGGCACAGCTCGCGGCGGCACGCGCCGTGACTTCCGAGACCGTGGTCCGCGCCTACCGGCTCTATCTCGCGGGCAGTGCACTGGCATTCGAGCGGGCCTGGATCTCCCTGCACCAGATGCTTTGCGCCCGGCGCACCGGTGACCCCGGTTCCGGACCGATGCGCGGCGCACAATCGGCCTTTCCCTTCAACCGCAGCTACATGTACCCGCCCGCACAGGGCTGAGCGATTGTTCACGGGCAAGCTCCAAACGACAGGCGCCGATGCATTACGTCTTCAAGTCCAAAGCCGACGCCGATCTCATCATGATGGAGCCGGCCGGCGACCAGATCCTGCGCATCCTCGGCCGCGAGCCGTCGCGCCAGGGAATCATCGAGGCGACGGCGATGGCGGCGGCGATGCGGGCGATCGAGGACGCGGTGGCCGCTGAGGCGGCGGCGTCGTCTCGCAGTGGCGGCAACGACGACAAGGACGAGAGCAGTTTGCGCGAGCCCCGCGTCGGCCTCGCGCAGCGCGCCTGGCCTCTGCTCGAGATGATGAAGCGCTCGCTGGCCGAGCGCTCCGACATCGTCTGGGGCGTGTGAGTCGGATGGGCAAGCGGGCGGTCGTGCGATGAGGCTCTGGAGCGACAGCTGGGCCAATGGCGAGCGCATTCCCGCGCGCTATGCGGCGGGTCGCCTCGACACGCCGAGCGGCGTGACCTTCGCCGACAACCTCAGTCCCCATCTGGCGTGGAGCGACCTGCCGGCACCGACTCGATCGCTGGTGCTCATCTGCCACGATTTCGACGTGCCGAGCCGTGGCGACGACGTCAACCAGGCAGGCCGCGAAGTGCCGGCCGACCTGCCGCGCGTCGACTTCTTCCACTGGGTGCTGGCCGACCTGCCGACCGCGGCGTCGATCATTCCCGAAGGCGCGTTCAGCCATGGCTTCACGGTGCGCGGCAAGCCCGGGCCGGCGGTTGCCGTGGCCGGGTTCGGCGCCGCCCGCCATGGCATCAACGACTTCACCGGCTGGTTCTCGGGCGATGCGGCGATGGCCGGCGACTACTACGGCTACGACGGTCCCTTTCCCCCGTGGAACGACTCGCTCGTCCATCACTACGTCTTCACGCTCTATGCGCTCGACGTCGCGCGCGCGCCGATCGAGGGCCGCTTCGGCGGCGCCGGCCTGCGCAGCGCCATCCACCCGCACGTGCTCGGCGAAGCCACGCACTCGGGCACCTACACGCTCAATCGGCGCCTGCTGGGCTGAGCCGTGACTGCCGACGCGCAGGATGCGCAGCTGACCCGCGTCGTCGCGATCCGCCACGGCGAGACCGTGTGGAACGCCGAGATGCGCATGCAGGGACAGCTCGACACCGCCTTGAGCGCGCGCGGCCGCTGGCAGGCGCAGCGCGCCGCCGAAGCGCTCGCCGACGACGGCATCGAGGCGGTCTTCGCCAGTGACCTGGCGCGTGCCTTCGACACTGCCCAGGCGCTCGCATCACGGCTCGGCCTGCCGATCAGCACCGACATCGGCCTGCGCGAGCGCAGCTTCGGCGTGTTCCAGGGCTTCACCTATGCCGAGATCGACGCACGCTGGCCGGCCGAGGCGGCGCGCTGGCGCCACCACGATCCCGACTTCGGGCCCGACGACGGCGAGACCTTGCGCGCGTTCAGCGCCCGCGCGGTGGCCGCCTGCACGCGCATCGCGGCCAGCCAGGCCGGTCGCTCGATCGCGATCGTGACCCACGGCGGCGTGCTCGATTGCCTGTACCGGGCCGCCTCGGGCATCGCGCTCGGCGCGCCGCGCTCGTGGCAGCTCGGCAATGCCGCCATCAACCGGCTGCTCTACACACCGCGCGGCTTCACGCTGGTCGGCTGGAGCGACACGGCGCACCTCGACAGCGCGACGCTCGACGACGGAAGCGAAGGCGACGCGGCCCGCGAGGGCGCAGCGACCCTGGGCGCGACGGCGCGATGAGCGCGTTCGCTTCCATGCCGAAGGTGGGCGACCCGGTCGCGGCCATCGACACGCCGGCGCTGGTCATCGACCTCGACGCGATGGAGCGCAACCTCGCGGCGATGGCCGCGTTTGCACGAGCGTACGGTGTGCGCCTTCGCCCGCACGCCAAGATGCACAAGTGCGCGGCGCTCGCGCGCCTGCAGATGGCGGCGGGTGCGGTGGGCGTGTGCGTGCAGAAGACGAGCGAGGCAGAGGCACTGGCGGCCGCGGGCATCGACGACATCTACATCTCCAACGAAGTCATCGCTCCGGCCAAGCTCGCGCGCGTCGCGGCGCTGGCGCGTCGGGTGCGCCTGGCGATCGCCGTCGACTCGGCCGAGGGCGTCGAACGCCTGGCCGCGGCGATGCGCGACGCACAGGCGTCGATCGACGTGTTCGTCGAAGTCGACGTCGGGCACGGCCGCTGCGGCGTGCCGGCGGCAGCGGCCGGCGTTCTGGCCCAGCACGTCGTCTCGCATGCCCCGCCCGAAGGCGGCTTGCGCTTCGCCGGGCTGCAGGCCTATCACGGCGCGGCCCAGCACCTGCGCGGCGAAGCCGAACGCGAGGCCGCCTCGCATCATGCGGCGTCGCAGGTCCGCGCTGCGCAGGCCAGCATCACCGGCGCGGGCATCGCCTGCCGGCTCGTCACGGGCGCCGGCACCGGCACCTTCGCCTTCGACACCGCCAGCGGCGTCTGGGGAGAGCTCCAGGCGGGCAGCTATCTGTTCATGGACCGCGACTACGCCGACAACGCGCCCGGTCCGAACACGCCGCGCTTCGAGCACGCGCTGTTCGTCAAGAGCCAGGTGATGAGCCGTGGCGCCTCGCACGCCGTCGTCGATGCGGGGCACAAGTCGCACGCCATCGATTCGGGCCCGCCGCGGGTCTGGCAGCGCGACCTCGAGTTCATCAGCGGCGGCGACGAGCACGGCATCCTGCGCCCGTGGCA
>JBDTNU010000465.1:0-3487 GCA_039933535.1 Caldimonas sp.
GATGTTCGCGACGCTCGATGGCGAGCTGACCCGCCGCACCGGCGCGGCACGGTTCGACGTCCTGATCAACAACGCGGCCGTCTCCGTGCGCTCGGTTATCGAGCAGACCACCGAGGCCGAGTTCGACCGGGTCTTCGCGGTCAACGTCAAGGGCACGTTCTTCGTGACCAAGCATGCGGTTTCGCGCCTCAACGACGGCGGGCGCGTCGTCAATGTCTCGTCGGGCGTCACGCGGCGCGCCTACGGCGACCAGCCGACCTACACCATGACCAAGGGCGCCATCAACGCCTTCACCTTGAGCCTGGCCAAGCATCTGGCGGCACGCCGCATCACGGTCAACACCCTGGCGCCCGGCATCACCGATACCGATCAGAACGCCGACTGGCTGACGGCCGAGACGAAGCAGACGATCGCCGGCCTGACCGCGCTGGGCCGCGTCGGCGCCGCGGCCGACATCGCCGATGCGGTCGCCTTTCTCGCCTCTGACGATTCGCGTTGGGTCACCAACCAGTACATTGACGTGAGCGGCGGCCTTCGACTTTGAACCACCGAGACCCGAACAAATTGTCCGATGTCATTCTCGAGGCGTGCGGCCTCACCCGCGAATTCGGTGGCTTCGTCGCCGTCAACAACGTCGACCTGAAGATCCGCGCCGGCACCATCCACGCGATGATCGGCCCCAACGGCGCGGGCAAGACGACGTGCTTCAACATGCTGACCAAGTTCCTGCAGCCGACGCGCGGCACGATCAGGTTCAAGGGGCAGGACATCACGACGCTGAAGCCGGCCGACGTGTCGCGGCTTGGCCTTGGCCGGAGCTTCCAGATTTCAGCGGTGTTCCCGCGCCTGACGGTGCTCGAGAACGTGCGCGTGGCGCTGCAGCGGCTGGGCGGCGGTTCCTTCGATTTCTGGCGCTCGTCGAAGCGCCTGAACTCATACGAGGAACGCGCACGCCAGCTGGTGGACGACGTCGGCTTGAACGGCCTCGAGGGCATGCGCGCCGCGCTGCTTCCCTACGGCAGAAAACGCGCGCTGGAAATTGCCACGACCCTGGCGCTCGACCCGCAGGTGCTGCTGCTCGACGAACCCACCGCCGGCATGACCGACGAGGACGTCGACCGCATCGTCGCCTTGATCCGGCGGATCAGGGGCGATCGCACCATCCTGATGGTGGAGCACAACCTCTCGGTGGTCGAGGGCCTGTGCGACCAGGTGACGGTATTGGCGCGCGGCTCGATCCTGGCTGAAGGCGACTATGCCGCCGTGTCGGCCAATCCCGAGGTGATCGCAGCCTACATCGGTGGGGACGACGATGCTTGAAGTCAGACAGCTCAACGCCTGGTACGGTGAGAGCCACGTCCTCCACGGCATCGATCTCGACGTGAAGGAAGGCGAGGTCGTGACGCTCCTGGGCCGCAACGGCGCGGGCAAGACGACGACCTTGAAATCCATCATCGGCCTGATCCGGCGTCGCGAAGGCAGCATCAAGTTCCGCGGCAACGAGATCATTCAGTCGCGCTCCGAGGCCATCGCACGGGCCGGCATCGCGTTCTGCCCGGAAGAGCGCGGCATCTTCTCGACCCTCAGCGTGACAGAGAACCTGCTGTTGCCACCCGTGCTGGCGCCGGGCGGCCTCGACCTCGACTGGATCTATTCGATGTTCCCCAACCTGAAGGAGCGCGGCGCGAGCCAGGGCACGAAGCTTTCGGGCGGCGAACAGCAGATGCTGGCGATTGCCCGCATCCTCAGGACCGGCGCGAAGTTCCTGCTTCTCGACGAGCCGACCGAAGGACTCGCGCCGGTGCTGATCAAGGAGATCGGACGCGCGATTCGCGAGATCAAGGAGCGCGGTTTCACGATGCTGCTGGTCGAGCAGAACTTCCGCTTCGCCTCCAAGGTGGCCGACCGCCACTACATCGTCGAGCACGGCCGGATCATCGACATGATTCCCAACCAGCAGGTTGCGGCGAACGTCGACAAGCTGCAGAAGTACCTCGGCGTCTGAGGTCGTCGTCCGAAGAGCCGCCGTTCAAGGCTGCGCTTGCTCGCCACGCTCGCATCGCAGAGATCGCCTCGTCGATGGAATCGCTATGCTGACGCGACCGCAACGACGAGGAGCCAGCGCGTGATCCGAATCCTGCACGACGCGAACGACACCCCCCTGCCGACCGCCCGCGCCGACGGCGATGCCCTCTGGGTCGACCGCGCCGACATCGAGCGCGCGACCGGATGGGAATGGAAGCCCGAAGGCCTCTGCCGCGACGACACCTGCATGCCATTGCCGCACCAGGCCGAGCCGCCGATGACAGACGGCGATCGCCTCGACATCGCCGCGCTGTGGCGCCATGCCGGCTGGCCGGTAGTGCACGACGACGCGGCGCAGCTCTGGGTTCTGGGCGAAGGCGCATCGCAGCGCGCCGATGCGCTCGCGACCGGCGAAGCGCCCGACTTCGAGCTGCCCGATCTCGACGGCCGGATGCACCGGCTCTCCGACTATCGCGGCCGCCGCGCCTTCCTCGTCACCTGGGCTTCCTGGTGAGGATGCCGGCTGGACTTGCCCGTGTGGCAGTCGCTGGTGCAATCGATGCAGGGCTCGACGCAAGAGAGCCGCTTCGTCGTCATCGCCGTCGCGCTCGACCAGCCTGAGGCCGCACGGCCCTGGATCGAGGCCGCGGCGCCGACCTATCCCTGCCTCATCGACCGCGATCACCGCGTGGCCGAGCTCTATGGCCTGGTCAACGTGCCGCAGGCGGTGTGGATCGACGAGGGCGGGCGCATGGTGCGACCGCCGGAGACGGCGGGATCGACCGACGGCTTTCGCCGCATGGACCGCAAGACCTTCGCGATGCCGGCCGAGGCGGTGGCCGAGCGCCAGCGGGTCAAGGACAGCTACTTCGCCGCCGTGAAGGACTGGGCCGAGCGCGGCGCCGCGAGCCCGCATGTGCTCGACGCGGCCGGCGTGGCGCAGCGCCTGCATGCGCCCGACGCCTCGGTCGCCGAGGCGCACGCCCGCTTCCGGCTGGCGCAGGCGCTGCAGCGCGAGGGGCGAGACGACGAGGCGCGCGCGCAGTCCGACGCAGCGACGCGGCTGCATCCCGATTCGTGGGCGATGTGGCGGCAGAGTGCGGCCAAGAACGAACGCGGGATCGCGAGCGGCCCCGAGTTCTGGGCGAGGGTCGATGCGCTCGGCGATCGGCCCTACTACCCGCCCGCGGAGATCGCTGAAGTGTCCGCGCCCGGAGGCGGCTCCGACCCGGCCGGTTGAAGTCGCCGAGCGCTACTTGCGCTTCCTGGTGGCGCGCTTCTTCGCCGGCGCACCGACCTTCTTCGCCACCTTCTTCACCGCCTTGCTGGCGGCGGTGGCGGCGTTGTCGACCTTCACGGTGGCGGCGGCCTTCTTGCCGGCCTCGACGTGCTTGGGCGACTTGTGCGCCGGCCCGCTCGAGAACATGCTGGCGACGGCGTCCTTCATCTTGGTCAGCAGGCC
>JBDTNU010000466.1:0-3482 GCA_039933535.1 Caldimonas sp.
CCTGGGCGCTGATCATGGCGGCGATGCGGCGCCTGCCGCAGTACATCGGCAACCTGAAGCACGGCGCCTGGCAGCAGTCGGGGCTCAAATCGGCGTCGATGCCGCCGAACTTCGGCGTCGGCATGGTGCTGAAAGGCAAGACGCTCGGCATCTGGGGCTTCGGCAAGATCGGCCAGCTCGTGGCCGGCTACGGTCGCGCCTTCGGCATGAAGATCATGGTCTGGGGCAGCGAGGGCGCGCTCGAACGGGCCCGGGCCGAGGGCTACGACGCGGCACCCAGCTGCGAAGCCTTCTTCGAGACCGCGGATGTGCTCTCGCTGCACCTGCGGCTGCTCGACTCGACCCGCGGCATCGTCAAGCTCGACGCGCTGTCGCGCATGAAGCCGACCGCGCTGCTGGTCAACACATCTCGCGCGGAGCTGATCGAAGAAGGCGCGCTCGTGTCGGCGCTCAATCGCGGCCGCCCGGGCATGGCCGCCGTCGACGTGTTCGAGAGCGAGCCGATCCTGCAAGGGCACCTGTTGCTGCGCCTCGAGAACGCCGTCTGCACGCCGCACATCGGCTACGTCGAGCAGGACAGCTACGAGCTCTACTTCGAGACCGCGTTCGCCAACGTCGTCAACTTCATCGGCGGCAATCCGACCCACATCGTCAATCCCGAGTCGCTCAAGGTTCATCGGTGAGCGCGGCGACCGGAAACGCTGCATGACGGCAGCCGGCGGCGTGACGCGCGGCACGGCGCCCGCGCCGCGCGAGGCGCAGGTCCGCTGGGCGCTGATGTTCGGCAACTTCGTGATCGGCTGCGGCATCATGGTCGTGCCCGGCACGCTGAACGACCTCGCGCACTCGCTGCAGGTGTCGGTGGCGGTCGCCGGCCAGCTGTTCGCGATCGGCGCGGCGACGGTCTGCTTCGGCGCGCCCTTGCTGGCTGGCTGGGTCGCGGCCTTCGACCGCCGGAAACTGCTCACGGTCTCGCTCGTCGGCTACGCCCTGGGCCATGCCCTCTGCGCGGCGATGCCAAGCTATGCCACGCTCCTGCCGATCCGCGCCCTGACCATGCTCGGCGCGGCGGTCTTCACGCCGCAGGCTGCCGCCGCGGTGGGCTTCATGTCGCCGCCCGAGCACCGCGGCCGCGCCATCACCTTCATCTTCCTCGGCTGGTCGATGGCGTCGGTGCTCGGACTGCCCCTCTCGGCCTGGCTCGGCGACAACTTCGGCTGGCGCTTTGCTTTCGTTGCCGTTGCCGCGATCGCGCTGATCGCGGCAATCTGGGTCTACGCCGTCATGCCCGACGGCGTTCGCCCCGCCGCGTTGTCGCTGGCCGCGTGGAAGCATGCGTTCTCGAGCCCGCTGCTGATGGCCATCGTCGGCGTCACCTTCCTGACGGGCGCGGGCCAGTTCACGCTCTTTTCCTACTTCACGCCCTACTTCCGCGACGTGCTGCACGCCTCGACCGTCGAGGCGAGCCTGCTGCTGGTCTGGTTCGGCGTGTTCGGCCTGATCGGCAACGTGGTTCTGACGCGCTTCATCGATCGCGTCGGCACGCACGTCGCCGGCACGGCCATGGTCTGCTTCATCGCCGTGACCTTCGCCGCCTGGCCATTCGTCGGCGGCGTGATCGCCACTGCGCTGGCGCTCGTGCCGTGGGCGTTCGGCTGCTTTTCGGGCCAGTCGGCGCAGCAGGCCCGCCTCAGCGCCGTGGCGCCGGCGCTTGCGCCGGCCCTGATGGCACTCAACACTTCCGCGATCTATCTCGGGCAGGCGGCGGGCGGATCGAGCGGCGGCTGGCTTATCGCACACCGGGGCTACGGTTCACTAAGCACGGCCGGGCTGGCTTGGCTGATCATCGCCATCGCGCTCAGCGTCTGGGCAACACGCGCCGCGATGCGCGCGGCGAGATGACGCCCGATCGGTCCGCGCCCGGCGAGCCTCCGCTGCCGCAGCCCGCGTCGCCCGGCGAGCTCTTCTTCACCTTCAACCGACTTGCCCTGCAAGGCTTCGGCGGCGTGCTCGCGATCGCACAGCGCGAGCTGGTCGAACGGCAGCGATGGCTCAGTCGCGAGCAGTTCGTCGAAATGCTGGCACTGAGCCAGGTGCTGCCCGGGCCGAACGTGGTCAACCTTGCGCTCATGTTCGGCGACCGCTTCTTCGGCCTGCGTGGCGCCCTCGCGGCGGTCGGCGGCATGCTGCTCGTCCCGTTGGTGATCGTCCTGGCCCTCACCGCAGCGTATGCCGAGTTCTCGCGCATCGCGATGGTTTCGGGCGCCCTGCGCGGCATGGGTGCCGTGGCCGCCGGGCTGATCATCGCCACCGCTTTCAAGCTGATCGGAACGCTGCGCAGCAATCGCCTCGGCCTGACGACCGCTGCCGCCTTCTCGGTGCTCACCTTCGTCATGATCGCCTTGCTGCACTGGCCACTGATCTGGGTCATTGCCGGCCTGGGTTCGCTCGCCATCGCGATCGCGTGGCGACGCTGGCAATGAGCGCCTTCTTTCATTCGCCGCTCGCCGTCCCGGAGCTGCTCGGCCTGTTCGGGCATTTCCTGGTGCTGAGCTTGCTGGCCGTCGGTGGCGCGATCACGACCGCGCCCGACATGCACCGGTACGTCGTCGCCGAGCACCACTGGATCACCGACGCGCAGTTCAGCGCCTCGATCGCGATCGCGCAGGCGGCGCCCGGACCGAACGTGTTGTTCGTCGCCGTGATCGGCTGGAACGTGGCCGGGCCGATCGGCGCCCTGGCGACGATGAGCGGCACGCTCCTGCCGTCGACCGCGCTCACGCTGCTGGCCTCGCGCTGGGGCGCGCGGCGCCGCGAAACGCGGGGCCTGCGTGCCTTCACGACCGGCCTGACGCCGCTGACGATCGGCCTGCTTCTCGCGACCGGCTGGTTGCTGGCCGCGCCCTACGTCGTCGGCAACGGCCCTCGTGCGATCGGCGCGATTGCGCTGGTCACGATCAGCATCGCCGTCATGACCCGGAGCCGGCTCAGTCCGATGTGGCTCGTCGGCCTGGGCGCCGTCGTCGGCGCGCTCGGCTGGGTCTGAGCCCGGTGCCGATCATTCGCGCGTCACCAGCGGAGAGCGTCATGACCTTTCACATCCTCGGGCGCCTCGGTGCGGCCATCGGCCTCTCGCTTTGCCTGGCCGGCGCTGCCTTGGCGCAAGGACAGCAAGTCGTTGCCATGTGCTCGACCGACCAGAGCTGGTGCGAGCTCGCGGCCAGGGACTTCCAGGCGCAAACCGGCATCAAGGTGCTGCAGGTGCGCAAGGCCACCGGCGAGGCGCTGGCGCAGATCAGGGCCGAGGCGGCAAATCCCAAGACCGATCTCTGGTGGGGCGGCACCGGCGATCCCTTTCTGCAGGCTGCAGAGCTCGGCCTGCTCGACCCATACCGGCCCGCCTACCTGAACGACCTGCTCGGCTGGTCGGTGCGCCAGTACGCGATGAGCGGCAACCTGGTCGGCGGCTTCTACACCAGCGC
>JBDTNU010000467.1:0-3481 GCA_039933535.1 Caldimonas sp.
CGGCCGTTCGACTTCGTGCTCTCGCCGACCGCGCCGATCGCCGCGTTTGCCGCCGGGCTCGCCTCGCCGACCGACGACGCGAACCGGCCGCTCGAGCACATCTGCTTCACCGTGGCCTACAACATGAGCGAGCAGCCGGCCGCGAGCATCAACTGCGGCTACACGGGCACTGGCTTGCCGATCGGCCTGCAGATCGCCGGCAAGCGACACGACGATCTCGGCGTGCTGCAGATGTCCGCGGCATGGGAGGCGATGCGTCCGGCCAGCCGGGACTGGCCCGAGCCGCCCGCCGCAGCCTAGCGATGAGCCTGCGCGACGCGCAAGGCAACGCGACGAGCACGTCGTCGCAGCCGGCGCTCGAGGCGAACGAGCGAGCCCTCTGGCGAATGATGTCGTTCTACGGCACGCCCGCCGAAGACCTCGACACGGCGATCGCCGCCGACCCCGGCTGGCTGCTGCCGCGCGCGATGAAGGCGGGCTTTCTGCTCAGCCTCACCGAGCCTTCGCTTGTCCGTGAAGCGAACGACCTGCTCGACGCGGCGGACACGCTGGTTGCGCACGCCAACACGCGCGAGCGCGCCCATCTCCACGCCCTGCGCCTGCTCGCGCGCGGCGACTGGAGCGCGGCGTCGGCAGCCTGGCAAGAGATTCTTCTCGACCACCCGCGCGATGCATTGGCCTTGCAGTGGGCCTTGCTGTTCGACTTCTATCGCGGCGACGCCGCCGCGCTGCTGGCGCGCGTCGAGGGGGTGCTTTCCGCGTGGAGCCCCGACGACGCCTTGCATCCTTACCTGCTCGGCCACCATGCCTTCGGCCTGGAGGAATCGATGCGCTTCGAAGAGGCCGAGGCGGTCGGCCGCCAGGCGCTGGCCGGGTCGGCACGCGTGCCCTGGGCGATCCACGCCGTGGCGCACGTCATGGAGATGCAGGGCCGCCACGAAGAAGGCGCGCGCTGGATGGGCGAATGGCGACCGCACTGGGGCGAGGGCAACGGCTTCGCCGGCCACCTCGGCTGGCACGAGGCCCTGTTCGCACTCGAATCGCTGGACCACGCGCGCGCGCTGGCCGTGTTCGACAGCTACCTCGACGCCGAGGCGAACGAGATCACCTTGCAACGTGTCGATGCCGCGTCGCTGCTGTGGCGTCTTGCGCTGCTCGGCGCGGACGTCGGCGACCGCTGGCAACGCCTGCGCGCCGGCTGGCTGCTCGACGCCACGGCCGCCGGCCAGTCGGCGTTCAACGACGTGCATGCGCTGATCGCCCTGATCGGCGCCGGCGACCTGGGCCATGCCGACGCGTGGACGCGGACCTCGTTGCTGACCGGGGCGCGCGGCGGGCAGTGGAATCGCGAGGTCACGATCGCCATCGCGACGCCGCTGATGCATGGCCTGCTCGACTTCGGCCACGGGCGCCACGAAGCCGCCGCGCGGGCCATCCATCCGCTGCTGCCGATCGCGGCTCCGCTCGGCGGCAGCCACGCGCAGCGCGACGTGATCGACCAGACCCTGCTTGCCGCCGCGGCACATGGCGGCATGAAGGATGCCGGCCGCGCGCTGCTCGACGAGCGTCGCCGCGCCAAGCCGGGCACGCCGCTGACCGAGTGGTGGGTGCGCGCGCTCGCCGCGTAGTGCCGCAATGCGCGGGGCCGGCGCCGAGCGAGGCGGTCAGACCCGCGGCGGCGGAATCTTTTCGGTGGCGAAAGCGCGCTGCGTCGCCGGCCGCTCGAGCACACGATCTAGCCAGGGCTTCAGGTGCGGCAGGTCGCGCGCCGGCCGGCCGAATCCGCGCGTCCAGCGGCACAGCACCATCGCGTAGATATCGGCCAGGCCGAAGGCATCGCCCAGCAACCACGGCCCGCCATGGCGCGCGAACTCGGCGTCGAGCTGGTCGAGCATCGTGCCGACCTTGGCTTCAGCGTGCGCCTTCACTTGCGCGATGGCCGCAGCATCGTCGGCCCAGCGCTCTGGATAGAAATAGACGATGAGGGTCGCCTGCAAGGTGTTGGTGAGCCACATCAGTCGCTTGTAGGCTTGCGCACGCGCGGCGCTGCCGATCGGTGGCATCAGGGCAGGCGCGGGGTGCGTATCGGCCAGATGCAGGCAGATCGCCAGCGTCTCGTAGAGCACGAGCGGGTTCGCTTCGTCGCCGCTGCCGGTGTCCATCAGCACCGGGATCAGTCCGTTCGGATTCAGCGCGAGGTATTCCGGCGACTTGTGCGCCGTGACCGTGCGGTCGACGTACTTCAGCTCGAATGGCGCGCCCAACTCTTCGAGGACGATGTGCGGGATCAGACTGGCATTGCCGGGGAAGTAGTGCAGCTGCAGCATCGGCGCCTTTCCAAGAGGGTACGAAGGCCCGATTCTCACCGCTGACACAGATGCGGCCCGAGCCGCGCAGGCGGAAGGCTCGCCCGATTGGTTGAGGCCTTGCCCCCCTCAATTGCATGGTGGCCGCAGCCGCGTCTCTCCCTACGATGGGTCTCGGGTTCAACCCATCTCTGCACACAAAGGACAGACGCCATGAGCACCATCACCACCCAGGACGGCACGGAGATCTACTACAAGGACTGGGGAACCGGGCAGCCGGTCGTGTTTTCTCACGGCTGGCCGCTCTCGGCCGACGACTGGGACAACCAGATGCTGTTCTTCCTGCACCAGGGCTACCGCGTCGTCGCCCACGATCGCCGTGGCCACGGGCGTTCGTCGCAGACCTCGACCGGCAACGACATGAACACGTACGCCGACGACCTTGCGGCACTCACCGAGTCGCTCGACCTCAGGAATGCGCTCCACGTCGGCCACTCGACCGGCGGCGGCGAGGTCGCGCGCTACCTGGGACGCCACGGCACCAAGCGAGCCGCCAAGGGCGTGCTGATCAGCTCGATCACGCCGACGATGTTGAAGACCGCGGCCAATCCGGGCGGGCTGCCGGTCGAGGTGTTCGACGGCCTGCGCGCCGGCGTCGCCGGCGACCGCGCACAGTTCTATCGCCACATCACGATGCCCTTCTACGGCTACAACCGTCCCGGCGCGCAGATCTCCGAAGGGCTCCGCCTGAAGTGGTGGCTGCAAGGCATGCTGGGCTCGGCCCACGCCCACTACGAATGCGTGACGGCGCTCTCCGAATCGGACATGACGGCGGATCTGAAGAAGATCGATATCCCGATGATGGTCATGCATGGCGACGACGACCAGATCGTGCCGATCGCCAATGCGGCGCTGGAGGCGATCAAGCTGCTGAAGAAGGGCACGTTGAAGGTCTACCCCGGCTTTCCGCATGGCATGCCTGCAACCAACCCCGATGTCATCAATCGCGACCTGCTGACGTTCTTCAAGGCCTAGGGTTCGCCGGCTCGTCCGGCATCGCGAGATCAATCAGGCAACGTCGATCACGATCTTGCCGCGAGCCCGTCCGGCGCTTACTTCCTCATGCGCCGTCATGGCAGAGCCGAAGTCGAACCGGCGCGGGTCCATCAGCGGAC
>JBDTNU010000468.1:0-3476 GCA_039933535.1 Caldimonas sp.
AAGACTGGCTCAGCACCGATCTCGAGTCGACCGGGCAGAAGCAGGCCGCATGGCGGGTCGACCCCGCGCAGGCCGGAGCCGGCGGCTCGCTCGGCGACATCGGCACGCATGCCGAGCACCTGGCGCGCTTCATCTCGGGCCTCGAGCTCGCCGCCGTCAGTGCCGACCTGACGACCTTCGTCGCCGGCCGGCGCCTGGACGACAACGCCCACATCATGCTGCGCTACACGAACGGCGCGCGCGGCATGCTGTGGTCCAGCCAGGTGGCGCCGGGCAACGAGAACGCGCTGCGCGTGCGCATCTACGGCAGCAAGGCGGGCCTGGAATTCCGGCAGGAGAGTCCGAACCATCTCTGGTTCACTCCACTCGGCCAGCAGACGCGGCTGATCACGCGCGGCGGTCCCGGCAGCGGTGCCGCCGCGGCCCGAGCCACGCGCATCCCGGCCGGCCATCCCGAGGGCTACCTGGAGGCGTTTGCGCAGATCTATCGCGACGTGGCCGAGCAGATCCAGGCCCGCTGGCAAGAGCGCGCGCCGGATCCGCTGACCTGCACCGTGCCCACCGTGGAAGACGGCGCGCTCGGCATGAAGTTCATCGAGGCCGTGGTCGCATCCAGCCAGGCCGATGGCCGCTGGACCGACGCTCGCCTGACCGATCTCTGAACCGGAGCGCACATGCCACGTTTCGAGCGTCAGGCGCTGATGCAGAGGTTTCATGCGATGGTGGCGCGGCGCGAGCCCATCATCGGCGGGGGCGCCGGCACCGGCATCTCGGCCAAGTGCGAAGAAGCGGCCGGCATCGACCTGATCGTGATCTACAACTCGGGCCGCTACCGCATGGCCGGAAGGGCCTCGCTCGCCGGCATGCTGGCCTACGGCAACGCCAACGACATCGTCGTCGAGATGGCTGGCGAGGTACTTCCCATCGTGACCAAGACGCCGGTGTTGGCGGGTGTGAACGGCACCGATCCGTTCGTGATCATGCCGGTGTTCCTGCGCAAGCTCAAAGACCTCGGCTTCTCGGGCGTTCAGAACTTTCCCACCGTGGGCATCATCGACGGCACGTTCCGGCAGGGCCTGGAAGAGACGGGAATCTGCTTCTCGAGCGAAGTCGACATGATCCGCCTGGCGCACGAGCTGGACATGCTGACGACGCCCTACGTGTTCAATCCCGAAGAGGCGATCGCGATGACCCGGGCGGGCGCCGATTTCATCGTGCCCCACATGGGCGTGACGACCGGCGGCACGATCGGCGCCACCTCGGCCAGGACCCTGGCGCAGTCGGTGCAGCTCATCGACGAATGCGCCGAGGCCGCGCGCACGGTACGCAAGGACGTGATCGTGATCGCCCACGGCGGGCCGATTTCCATGCCCGAGGACGCGGCCTACGTCATGAAGCACAGCGAACACTGCAATGGCTTCTATGGTGCGAGCAGCATGGAGCGGCTGCCCACCGAGGTGGCGATCAAGGCGCATGTCGAGCGCTACAAGCAGGTGAGCTACTGAGGCTCTCGCCGCACGACGTTTGCTCGCGGTCGGCAGCGTCGCGCCGGAGGCACTCCGGCTACGGCGAACGATCAAGGGGCCAGCTCGAATGAGCTAGCCCCTTGAACAAGGGTGCACTTTTGTCGCCTCTGAAGTCGACTCGCTGCTCGGAATCTATGCGGACCGAGATCTCATCGTCGCAGCACTGTCCAATCTGTTGCAAAACGCTTTCAGGTTCACCCATCCTCACACCCAGGTGACCCTGAACGCCTATGCGAGGCAAGAGCGCATCCTCATCGACGTGAGCGACCATTGCGGAGGACTGCCTGCGTCGATGATCGCAACGACATTTGCGCCATTTGCGCAGCACGGGAGCGACAGGTCGGGCCTCGGGCTCGGCCTGTCCATCGCCCGGCAGGGCGTCGAGTCGCAGAGCGGAACACTGAGCGTGCGGAACCTGCCCGGCATCGGCTGTGTGTTCACCATCAACCTGCCGCGATATCACCTCTATTGAACGAGCGAGCGGATCACGATCTGCCGCCGCTTGGTCGGTCGACTTGGGGGCGCAGGACTCTTCAGTGCATCACTTGTCAGAACATCCGCAAGCCGTGCTCGACTTTTTGCTGGCTGTATCGCAGCATGACATCGCACTCTTGGAACTGGCCTTGGCATCGTCGATCTTGAGATTGTCGTGACACGATGCGGCTTTCGTGTGGTGCTCTGCACAGGCCATGTGCTGGGCGGCGGCTTCCTTGTGCGCGGCACTTGCGGTGGTGTTTGCGTCTGACATGCTGTGACCTCAAGAGAATTGCATCGGGAGTGACATGTTCGGATGAGGCTTCGAGAAGGTTGAGCCCTTGAACATCAGGACTTCAGTTTGTGGCAATAGAGCAGCTCGGTCTGTTCGTTAGCGAACGCTCGAGCACGCCACTGGGAGGCGGAGTCTATCGAGCCGTTGCCGTGGCTGGCGTCCGCGCGATCTCGGACTTCATGCGTGCGTATTCGTCGCGCGCGATCTCACCGCGGGCGTAGCGCTCGTCGAGAATGTCGAACGCCCCGCTTGTGGTCGTCCTTGAATACGAGTCTGTACGTTGACGCACGTACCCCGCTTCCGTTTTCACCCCGCGGCGTGGTGACGCGTTGGCGTCGGGGGCATTTATAGATCGCGCGTCGCCGCGCTCATCGCAAGTTCGACGGGAAAAGCGTTCAGTCGAGAACGACCAAGTGGCCCTTGTCTTCGGCCGCTTCGAGCGCCTCGAAGCTCAACGCCGCCGTCTTGTCGCCGCTTTCGCCCCAGAAGATGTCGACCGAACGCCCGTCGATCTGCTCGACCAGGCACGGCCCCAAAGGAATCACGGCATCGTCGCCGCCCTCGCCGGAATAGTGCACCGGACCGGTAATTCGTCCACTGTGTGTGGTGTGCGCCATGCAGATCCTCTTGTAGACCCGTTTACGTAGCCATCCCCCCGGGGATGCTGCGCTTGCGGAAAACTACCGTAACGCCTTCGGCGGGTCTGTGCGGTGCCACACACACACGCGTACACGACTGATCGAAGCTGAGGAGCGCCGTGACTTTCGCGTGTGGCACCGCCCAAAGACAACGCGATCGGACAGACGTGCATTTCGGCTTGCACTTCGGCGTTCGATCGACTCGAAGGGCAGGACGTCAAGTACGTCGCCGCATCAATGCGCTTGCACGCCAGCACCCACAGTAGCGCGTTTGGCAGCGACAGGGAAGGCGCGCCTGTTCGGACCGGAGCCCACCGGGCACTGCTTCGCGGGGGTACCCCTTGCACCTGCATGTTCGCCAACAGACAGACGGACCGATACCTTCGGCGCAAAGTCGTTGCATCGAACCACAGGGGCATAGCATGTTGCGCAGCGCGAAGGAAATGGAAGGGTATGCCGTCGACGCCACCGACGGCGTCATCGGCCATGTCAAGGATTTCTACCTCGACGACGAGGCTTGGGTGATCCGCTATCTGGTCGTCG
>JBDTNU010000469.1:0-3465 GCA_039933535.1 Caldimonas sp.
CATGCGCAACAGGGTCGACTTGCCGCAACCCGAAGGGCCGACCAGCACCGTGAACTCACCGTCGGCGATGTCGAAGCCGATACCGTGGATGACCTTGACGCTGCCGAAGTTCTTCTCGACGTTGCGGAATGCGAGTGAGGCCATCGGGTTCGCTCTTGAAGACTAGCTCTTCACGGCACCAGCCGTCAGGCCGCCGACCATGTAGCGCTTGAACGCGTAGTAGATCGCCGCCGGCGGCAAGGCATAGATCAGGCCGGTGGCCATCAAGAGCTCCCACGGCGAATCGTCTGCGGAGAGAAAGTTGCCGAGCGCCACCGAGAGCGTGAAGCTGCGGTCGTTCGACAGGAGGAGGAAGGCGAACAGGTATTCGTTCCATGCCAGCAGCAGTGCGTAGGTGCCAACGGCCACAAGCGAGGGCACCATCAACGGCAGGTACACGAGGCGAAACAGCTGAAGCGGCGAGGCACCGTCGATGCGCGCTGCTTCGTCGAGCTCCCACGGCAGCTTGTCGGAGGCCTGCTTCAGCACCCAGATGCAGTAGGGCGACGCGATCGTCACCATCGCCAGGATGAGCGCCCACTGGCTGTTGAGCAGCCCGTAGTTGCCCATCGTCTTGTACATGGGCACGGCGAGGAAGGCCGCGGGAATGAAGTAGGTGAAGAGCGCCAGATTCATGACCGTGCGCCCGCCCCGCACCTTGAGCCGGCTGATCGCGAAGGCCGCCGTGGTGGCGACGAACAGCGTGATCGCCGCAACCGCGACAGCGATCAGCGTCGAGTTGCCGAGCTGCAGCCAGAAGTGCTCGAGGTAGAAGTGCTTCTCGCCGAACACGAAGGCGAAGTTCTGGAGCGTCGGTTCCTTCGGCCAGAGTCGCCCGGACGTGGCCGAGTCCTTGCTCGAAATCGAGAACAGGAACAGGTGGTAGATCGGAACCATGGTCCAGATGAACAGCGGAACGCCGATCAGCAGCAGCTTCGCCTCGGTGGCAACCGCCTTCCAGCCGGTCTGCTTCATTTGGAGAGCCGCTTCATCATGAAGTAGACGAGAGGCAGTACGAGCGGCAGCGCGACGACGATGGACGCCATGGCGAGGTCGACCTGGTCGAGGCGCAGGTAGCGGATGCCGAGCGTGGCCAGCACGTGCGTGAGGTCAGCGGGCCCGCCACCGGTGAGCAGGTAGACGCTGTTGAAGTCGCCGAGCGTCCAGATCATCGACAGGATGGTCGACGTCAGATAGAGCGTGCGCATCGAAGGCCAGGTGATGAAGCGAAACTTCTGCCAGCTCGTCGCGCCGTCGACCGAGGCGGCCTCGTATTGTTCGGCCGGAATCGCCAGCCGCCCCGCGACAAGGATCAAGGTCCAGAAGGGCAGCGATTTCCACACGTGCATGAGCATCGAGAAGCTGAGCGCCAGCGTCGGATCGTTCAGCCAATTAGGCCCGTCGGCGCCGGTGAGCCGGAAGATGACCTGATTGATCACGCCCCACTCCGGGTTGAGCATGAAGCGCACCGAGAGAATGGTCGGGATCGACGGCACCGCCCACGGCAGGATGAAGATCAACGAGAGAATCTTGATCCACCAGCGCTGCTGGATCAGAAAGCCCGAGAGCACCAGCGCGACCATCATCTTCAGATTGATGGCCACGACGATGAAGACGATCGTGTTGATGACCGTGCGAAAGAAGATCGGGTCTTCGAAGAGCTTGACGTAGCTCGCCGGATGCCTCGCCAGCCAGAGGCCGTAGCAGACCGGATAGAGAACAAAGACGAGGAAGACGATCAGGTAGGGAACGACGAGCGCCAGCCCCCAGAAGCGCCAGCGGTCGAAGCCACGCGGCGCCACGGGAGAGCCCGTGGCGACCGCGGAGCCGAGGACGGCGCTCATCGAGCGTCGCGCTTCAGGCTAGCCCGGCGAGCCGGCGACCGCCTTGATGCGAGCGATCATTTCATCGACCGCCTTGTCGACCGGGATCTTCTCGTTGAGCACGCGATTGGCGGCCTTCGCCCAGACGTTCTCGTTGTTGAGGACGGTGAACTTGTAGTTCTTCGTGAATTCGAAGGTCGTCGTGCCGTTCATGAACTGGTTGTAGACCGAGAGGCGGTGCTTGTCGGCCTTCCAGAACGGGCTCTGCTGCGCCGTCTTGGTAACCGGGAACCAGCGGCCGAGCGAGCCCTCGACGTAGGGCGTCAGGTTGGCCTCGTCGAGGAAGAAGGAGACGAACTGCTTGGCCGCCGCCTTGTTCTTGGCGTCCTTGAAGATGACACCGGTCTTGATCGCCGCGCGATAGATCATCTTGCTGCCGTCAGGCTTGTTCGGAAAGCCGGCGGTCGCGATGAGCTCGGTGTAGTTCTTCTTCGCGGTCTCGCGCTGCGCTTCGGTGAGCGCCGTATTGTTCATGTCGTCGAGCCACTTCGCGGCGATCGAGATCGTGGCGTTGTGGGTCATCACCGTGGTCTTGTTGTGGAAGGCGACGTTGTTGTCCGGATCCTTCCAACTCGTCGACGACGGCGGCGAGCATCCCTTGCTGTAGATGGCGGTGTAGTCGGTGAGCGCGTTGATCAGGCCCTGGCGCACGGAGGGATCGTCGACCAGCAACTTGCCGCTGTCGTTGACGAGCTTGACGTTGTAGGCGTCCATGAAGGTCAGGAACGAATAGAACGAGTCGCTCGAATCGACGCCGAGCGGTTGGCCGATGCCGAAGACGCGCGAGCCGGTCTTCTGCCGATAGGCGGGCTGCACCTTGTCGCACCAGAAGTTCCAGTAATCCTTCCAGCCGGTCGGAATGTCCGACTCCTTGAATCCAGCCTCGGCGAGCATGTCGCGCCAGTACTGGATGTGCATCGTCTGCTGCTTGATCGGGAAGGCGTAGTAGGCGCGGCTCTTGGTCTGGTCGTTGTAGAGAAAGGTTGTCGACAGTGCAGTGGGCTCGAACTTGGCGCGCAGCGGGTCGATCACGCCGGTGATGTCCTCGAGCTTGCCGTCGAAGGCCCACTTGGCGGTGACCTGGAAGTCGTAGACGTCGGCGTAGGCCACGTCGGGCGGGCTGCCGGAGTCGAGCGCGGACACGGTCTTCGGGATCATGTCCTGGATCGCGTACTGCGAGAGCTCGATCTTGATCTTCGGGTGCTTGGCCTCGAACTTCTTGATCGCGGCGAACAGCGCGTCGTCTTCCGACTTGTAGAAGCCCTTCACCCACCAGACGGTGAGCTTTTCCTGGGCCAGCGCCTGGCCTGCGAATGCCAGTGCAAAACCGGCGATGACGCCGGCGATCGTCTTCCTCATCATGTCTCCTCGGGCAAAGGTAAGCAGCAGCGCCGGCCTGAATGGCGCAGCGGCAAAACCATACCGGAAGCTGCGGCAAGTCTCAATCCGGACTTTGCGAGGGTTGTCCGGACGACTTTCGAACCGTCCGAGGTGCCCGGGCTCAGCCGGCCCAGGCCGGCTTGCGCTTGTCGATGAAGGCCTG
>JBDTNU010000470.1:0-3461 GCA_039933535.1 Caldimonas sp.
GCATCGAAGGCCTGGTCCACGTCTCCGAGATGGACTGGACCAACAAGAACGTCGCACCGAGCAAGATCGTCACGCTGGGTGACGAGGTCGAAGTCATGGTCCTCGAGATCGACGAAGACAAGCGCCGCATCAGCCTGGGCATGAAGCAGTGCAAGGCCAATCCGTGGGAAGAGTTCTCGACCACGGTGCAGCGCGGCGATCGGGTCAAGGGCCCGGTCAAGTCGATCACCGATTTCGGCGTGTTCGTGGGTCTTGCCGCCGGCATCGATGGTCTCGTGCACTTGTCCGACCTGTCGTGGAACGAACCCGGCGAGACCGCGGTTCGCAACTACAAGAAGGGCCAGGATGTGGAAGCGATCGTGCTGGCGGTCGACGTCGACCGCGAGCGCATCTCGCTCGGCATCAAGCAGCTCGACAGCGATCCGTTCACCAGCTACAGCTCGGTCAACGACCGCGGCGCTCTCGTCACCGGCAAGGTGAAGACGGTCGACGCACGTGGCGCCGAAATCCAGCTGAACGACGACATCACCGGCTACCTGCGCGCTTCCGAGATCAGCCGCGACCGCGTCGAAGACGCGCGCAACGTGCTGAAGGAAGGCGACGAAGTCAACGCCATGATCATCAACGTCGACCGCAAGGCGCGTTCGATCCAGCTCTCGATCAAGGCCAAGGACAACGCCGACCAGCAGGAGCAGATGCAGAAGCTCTCGCAAAACAACGAGCGCGAGAACGCCGGCACGACGAGCCTGGGCGCCCTGCTGCGCGCCAAGCTCGACAACCAGAACCCGCCGAACTCCTGATCGGGCGAGACCGGGCACGGCAGGCCACGGCGAGCAAGTGACGCGCTCCGACCTCGTGATCCAGCTGGCCGAGCGCTTCGGCCAGCTGACGCATCGCGACACCGAGTTCGCGGTCAAGACCATCCTCGACGCGATGGCCTCGGCCCTGGCGCGCGGCCACCGAATCGAGATTCGCGGCTTCGGCAGCTTCTCGATCAATCGGCGGCCGCCGCGCGTGGGACGCAATCCGCGCTCTGGCGAGCAGGTCGTGATCTCCGAAAAGCTGGTGCCGCACTTCAAGCCGGGCAAGGCGCTGCGCGAGGCAGTCGATGCACGTGTCGGCGCCAAGCACAGCGAGCAGGAAGTGGCGCCCGGCGCAGCAAGCGTCGCGGCCGTCGACTAGCTCTCTGCCAGGCGCGACGCGATGCGCACTTTCGTATGGCTGGTCCGGGCCGCCGTCTTCTTCACCCTTTTCGCCTTCGCGCTGAACAACCAGCACGAGTCGAGCATCCACTGGTTCTTCGGCCAGGAGTGGCACGCGCCGATGGTCTTCATCGTGCTGGCCGCGTTCGGGCTCGGCTGCGCCTTCGGCATCTTCGCGATGGTGCCGAGCTGGTGGCGGCATCGCCGCATCGCCCGGCGCGAAGCGGCGCGCATGCCGGCACCGCCCGCGCCGCCGCCGCCCACCGTGAGTGGAGTGGAATCCGGCCTGCCGCACCCGCCGCGCGATGGACTTTGAGCTGCAGTGGTTGCTCTGGGCGCTGCCGCTCGCCTTCGCGCTCGGCTGGATCGCTTCGCGCTTCGACGTGCGCCAGTGGAAACGTGAGCAGAAGGATTCGCCGAAGGTCTACTACAAGGGCCTGAGCTTCCTGCTCAACGAACAGCACGACAAGGCGATCGACGCCTTCATCGAGGCCGTGCAGCAGGACCCCGACACATCGGACCTGCACTTCGCGCTCGGCAACCTGTTTCGCCGCCGCGGCGAATACGAGCGCGCAGTGCGTGTTCACCAGCATCTGCTCGGCCGCGCCGACCTGCCCAGGAGCGACCGCGAGCGCGCCCAGCATGCGCTGGCCCAGGACTACATGAAGGCGGGCCTGTTCGATCGCGCGGAGGAGGCCTACAAGGCGCTGGCCGGCAGCTCGTTCGACACGGAGGCGCGCCTGGCCCTGCTCGACCTGCACGAGCGCGCGCGCGACTGGCGCGCCGCGGTCGAGATCGCGCGCCAGCTCGAGACCAGCGGCACCGGCTCGTTCGCGTCGCGGATCGCTCACTACAAGTGCGAGATCGCACTCGAGGCCGATGCCGCGCATCAGACCGATGTCGCCGACGCCGCGCTGGCCGAAGCGCACGAGATCGCGCCGCGCGACGCCCGCCCGCTCGTGCTCGCCGGCGAACGTGCCGCGGCGCGCGGCGACCATGCCGAAGCGCTGCGCGTCTGGAACACCTTGATGACGGTGCAGCCGGCCGCCTTCAATCTTGTCGCGAGGCGCTACGCCGCGAGCGCGCGCGCAGCGGGCAAGGCGACCTCCGCGCTCGAGCGCCTGACCGCCCTCTACGAGCAGACGCCGACGATCGACCTGCTCGAGACGATCGCGTCATTGCAGGTCGACCCGGAAACGCGGCAGGCCCTGCTCGTCTCGCATCTGCGCGAGCATCCGACGATGGCGGCAGCGCAGGCCGTGCTCGCCGGTCGGCCCACCTCAGGCTCTGTCGCGAGCGCGACTGCCGAGCCCGTGCCCTCGCCGCTTCCCGCCGCCGAAACGAGCGCCGTGCGCGATGCGGTGCGGCGCGCCGCCAGGCCATTGCATCGCTATCGATGCGCGGCCTGCGGCTTCGAGGCCGAGCACTACTTCTGGCAATGTCCCGGCTGCCTCGGCTGGGACACCTATCCGCCGCGACGGCTGGAGGATCTATGACCGTCCGCGCCACGCCCAGCCGCGAACGACTCGCCGCCGCGCGCGTTCTCGTCGTCGGCGACGCCATGCTCGATCGCTACTGGTTCGGCGCCGTCGACAGGATTTCGCCGGAAGCGCCGGTGCCTGTAGTTCGCGTCAACCGCGAGGAAGAGCGCCTCGGCGGCGCCGCCAACGTCGCCCTCAACGTCAAGACGCTCGGTGCGCAGACAACGCTGTTGACGGTCGTCGGCATCGACGAGCCGGCGCGACGCCTGCGCGCTTTGCTCGAGCAACACGGCGTCGCCGCGCTTCTGGGCAGCGACGCGCAGCTCGCCACCATCGTCAAGCTGCGCGTGATCGGCCGATCCCAGCAATTGCTGCGCATCGATTTCGAAAGCCAGCCCGATCACGAGGTGCTGGCGAGCCTGCTCGCCGACTACGAGCGGGCGCTGCCCGGCCACGACGCCGTGCTCTTTTCCGACTATGGCAAGGGCGGCCTCGCGCACATCGCGAAGATGATCGATCTGGCCCGCGGCCTCGGCAAGCCCGTGCTCGTGGATCCCAAGGGAAGCGACTACTCGCGCTACGCCGGCGCCAGCGTCATCACGCCGAACCGCGTCGAGCTGGCGCAGGTGATCGGCAGCTGGTCGAGCGCCGCGCAGCTCGAGGAGCGCGCCGAGCGGCTGCGCACCGAACTCCACCTTGCCGGGCTGCTGGTGACGCGATCCGAAGAAGGCATGTCGCTGTTCGATGCGGGCGGCCACATGCATGTGCCAGCCGAAGC
>JBDTNU010000471.1:0-3456 GCA_039933535.1 Caldimonas sp.
AGCCGGTGACGATCCGCGACAAGGACTTCGGCGCGGTGCGCCTGCGCGCCTTCGGGAACTACGCCTATCGCATCGCCGATCCACGCCTGTTCTACAACGAGATCTCCGGCACGCGCGAGCGCTATACGGTGACCGATCTCGACGGCCAGTTGCGTGGCCTGATGCTGCAGGACATCTCCAACGCAGTCGGTGCGAGCGGCACGCCCTTTCTCGATCTTGCCGCCAACCAGGTCGCGTTCGCCCAGGCCCTGCAGACGGCGACCGAGCCGGCCTTCGCCAAGCTCGGCCTGAAGCTCGAGATGGTGACGATGCAGAACGTCTCCTTGCCCGAGGAGCTGCAGAAGATCCTCGACCAGAAGATCGGCATGGGCATGGTCGGTGACATGGGCAAGTTCATGCAGTACCAGACCGCGCAGTCGATTCCGGCGCTGGCCGCAGGCGCGGGCGGCGACGGCGGTGGCGGCATTGTCGGCAGCGCGGTCGGCCTCGGTGCCGGCGTTGCGCTCGGCCAGGTGATGGCCAACCAGCTCGGCCAGGGTCTTGCCTCGACCGCGCCGGGGGCGCCGGCGGCGATCGCCGGCGCCGCGGCGGCCGGCGTCAAACCCGAAGACGTGATGGCCACGCTGGAACGGCTCGCCGACTTCAAGGCCAAAGGCATCCTGACGCAGGAAGAGTTCGACGCGAAGAAGGCCGAACTGCTGAAGAAGCTGGCCTGAGTACGATGTAGAGGTCGTGGAGGCGGGGTCGACTGGCCCCGCCTTCGCACATCCGCATCCCCCTTGGCCACCGAACCCACGCCCCAGCGCGTCTACCGCGCCCCGTGCCCGAACTGCGGCGCGCCGGTCGAGTTTCGCTCGGCGGCGGCGCCGTTCGCGGTGTGCGGCTTCTGCCGCTCGACGGTGGTTCGCGCCGGCGAAGCGCTGCGCAAGATCGGCGAAAGCGCCGAGGTCTTCGACGACCACACGCCGCTGCAGCTCGGCGCCTCCGGCAAGCACCAGGGCGCGAACTTCACGCTCGTCGGCCGGCTGCAATACCGCTACGCCGAAGGCACCTGGAACGAGTGGCATGCGCTGTTCGAGTCCGGCCCCGAACTGATGAAATCGGGCTGGCTGTCGGAGGACAACGGCCGCTACGTCATCGCCTTCGACGCGCCCTTGCAGACGCCCGTGCCGGCGCCCGAGCAATTGCGGCCGGGCGCGCCGCTCGCCGTCAACGGCGAGAGCTGGTCGGTCGCGTCGGTGGTTGCGGCCAAGCTGATCGCGGCGCAGGGCGAGCTGCCGCGCCGGCCCAATCTCGAGAAGGGTTTCGTCGTCGCCGACCTGCGCAGCGCGCGCGGCGAGGTCGGCACGATCGACTACACCGACGCGGCGCACCCGATGTGGTCGGTCGGCCGCTCCGTCGCGCTTTCGGAGCTCGCGCTTACTGGGTTGAGCGACGCCGGCGAGAAGACCCTTTCCGGCCGCACGCTGGAATGCCCGAACTGCGGCGCGTCGCTCGAAGTCAAGCTGGAGACAACGCAATCGATCGTCTGCCATCAATGCAAGTCGGTGGTCGACGTGTCGCAAGGCGTCGGCGGTGATCTCGCGCACTACCAGCAAGCCAACGGCGCGGAGCCGCAGATTCCGCTCGGCACGATCGGCACGATCGCGTTCGGCGGCAAGGAAGCCCTGCCCTGGCAGGTGGTGGGCTACGTCGAGCGTTGCGAGGTTGCGGAAAGCAGCGACGACGAGCAGACCTTCTGGCGCGAATACCTGCTCTACCACCGGATCGAGGGCTTCGCTTTCGTCGTCGACGCGCAGGACGGCTGGAGCTGGTCGGTGCCGATCACCGGCGCACCGCAATCGTTCGGCGAGAGCGTCAAGTACCAGGACGTTCTCTACACCAAGCTCTACGACTACACCGGCCAGGTCACCTATGTGCTGGGCGAGTTCTACTGGCAGCTGACGCGCGACCAGCGCACCGCCAATACCGACTACGTCGGCACGGGCAAGGCGTCGGCCAAGCGGCTCAACCGCGAGCAGACCGCAGGCGAAGGTACGCAGGAAGTCGTCTGGTCGGCCGGCGAAACCTTGTCGGCCGACGCCGTGCTCGCCGCCTTTCGCCTCGGCGCAGACAAGCGCGCCGCCCTGCAGCGCGACGCGCTGCCGACCGCATTCAACAGCTCGTCGACGCTCGCAAAGATCATCTTCTGGGTCTTCATCGTCTTCATCGTGCTGCTGCTGTTTCGCTGCGGCAGCGGCGGCGGCGCGGGCGATTGCAGCGAGGTGAAGAACACCTTCGGCGATGCGTCGCAGGAGTACCAGAGCTGCCTGAACAACCAGCGCAGCGGCGGCGGCTATCGCACCGGCGGCGGGTCGTTCGGGGGCTTTTCCAGCGGCGGCGGCCACAAGTAGCGGCCGCGCCGATCATCATTGCCTTGTTCACGCCACAGCAGGAGGTTCTCTCATGATGGGACTCGAATGGTTGAAGCCCGCGATCATCTTCGGATCGATCCTCTACGCCTTGATCGGCGTCATCATCTTCTGGCTCTGCTTCGTGATCGTCGACAAGATCACGCCCTACGATCTGTGGGGTGAGATCGTCGACAAGAAGAACCTCGCCCTGGCCATCGTCGTCGGCTCGATGTGCATCGCGATCGGCATGATCGTCGCGGCGGCGGTGCATGGGTGAGTGAGCTCCGGCAGGATCGCGCCCCGGCGCCGATCCGCCCGGCCGAGGTCGCGCTTCTCGCCTCGGTCTTCGTCGTCGCCGCCTGCGGGCTCGTCTACGAGCTCGCCGCCGGCACGCTCGCGAGCTACCTGCTCGGCGATTCGATCCTCCAGTTCTCGACCGTCATCGGCACCTATCTGTTCGCGATGGGTGTCGGCTCCTGGCTCTCGCGCTATCTCGAGCGCCAGCTCGTTGCCCAGTTCCTGCGCATCGAGCTGCTCGTCGGCCTGATCGGCGGGCTGATGCCGGCCGCGCTGTTCTCGCTGCAGTCGGCGGCGACGCCGTCTTTCCGCTTCGCGCTCTATGCGCTGGTGCTCGCCGTCGGCATCCTGGTCGGGCTCGAGATTCCGCTGGTCATGCGCATCCTCAAGCGTCATGCCGGCAGCTCGACCGGTGGCGGCCTGAAGAACCTGGTCTCGCAGGTGCTGACCTTCGACTACCTCGGCGCGCTCGCGGTCGCGATCGCCTTTCCGCTGCTGTTCGTTCCGCAGCTCGGACTGATCCGCACCGGTGCCTTCTTCGGCCTCATGAACGCGGCCGTCGCGGTCTGGGCGCTCTGGATCTTCCGTGGCGAAGTGCGCCGCGTCGGCGCGCAGGCCCTCGCCTGCGCCCTGACGATCGCCGCGCTGGTCGCCGCCTTCGTGTTCGCCGACCACGTCACGACGTGGGCCGAAGACCGCTTCTATGCCGACCGCGTGATCTACAGCGAGACCAGCGCCTACCAGCGCGTCGTCGTCACGTCGAGCC
>JBDTNU010000472.1:0-3453 GCA_039933535.1 Caldimonas sp.
GCGCCGACAGGGCGGCGTCGAGCCCCTTCATGTTCGGCACCAGCACCGAGTAGCGAACGCCCGGCTTGCGGACGATGCCGGCCATCACGGCGGCGTTGTCGGCCATCTGCGGCACCCACTTCGGGCTGACGAAACTCGTGACCTCGATCTCGGTCAGGCCGGCGGCCTGCAAGCGGTGCACGAGCTCGATCTTGATCGATGCATCGACCGACTGCTTCTCGTTCTGCAGCCCGTCGCGCGGGCCCACGTCGACCAGCGTGACCCGGCTCGGCAACGCGGTCATCGGTTCACCTCGATATGTGCGGCGGGAGGCATCGGCCGACGATAGCGCAAGGCCACCGCGCTCGCGGCGCGGCGCAGGAATCGCCCCAGGATCCAGATCGTCGCGACCATCGCGACGAGGGCGATCGCGAGGGCGGCGAAGAACGCGAACGGATGCGCCCATGACAGCCAGAGCGCGAACGGCACGAGGCCGTCGCCGAGCAGCGACAAGGCGATGTTCGAGACCGGCTCGGGCGAGGTGTTGGCCGCGGCACGGGTCGTCGCCTTCGCGATATGACTGGTGGCCGCCAGCGTGCCGCCCAGCAGCGCAGCGGCGATTTCCCAGCTCGCGTGGTCGCCGCCGAACACCGCCGCGGCGAGCACGGCACCGGCCGGAATGCGGATCAAGGTGTGCAGGGCGTCCCAGACCGTGTCGAGCCCGGGGATCTTGTCGACGAAGAACTCGACGAACAGCATCACGCCGCTCGCGCCGAGCAGCCACGGGCTCTCGAGAAGGCGCAGGCCCGAGGGCAGGTCGACCCAGCCGAGCACGCCGGCCAGGCCGGTGATGAACACCACGGCATACAGGCGCAGCCCGCTCGCCCAGCCCAGCGCGGCGGCGATGGCGACGAGGTGCGAGAGATCGAGGTTCACGACACGATCCAGGCAGGCTTGCGCTTCTCCAGAAAGCTCTGCACGCCTTCCTTGCCTTCGGCACTGGCGCGCATGTCAGCGATGCGTCGCGCTGTCTCCGCGCGCAGCGCCGGCGTGATCTCGCGGCCGCCGATGTCTCGCACGAGCGTCTTGCATGCGCGCGTGGCGAGCGGACCGTTGGCAACAAGTGTCTCGACAAAACGCTGGACGACGACGTCGATTGCCTCGACCGCGCAGACCTCGTGCACGAAGCCCAGCGCCTTGGCCTCGGCGGCGCTGAAGCGTTCTGCGCTGACGAAGTAACGACGGGCCGCCTGCTCGCCCATGGCCCGCACGACGTACGGGCTGATCGTCGCCGGCAGAAGGCCGAGGCGCGCTTCGCTCAGGCAGAAGGTGACCGGCTCGGCCGCGACGACGATGTCGCACAGCGCCGCGAGACCGACGCCACCGGCGTAGCAGTCGCCGTGGATGCGGCCGATCACGGGCACCGGGCAGCTGTAGATCGCCCACAGCATCTCGGCCAGCTTGCCGGCGTCAGCGTGGTTCTGCTCCCATGTGTAGCCAGCCATCTCGCGCATCCAGCCGAGGTCGGCGCCAGCACAGAACGCCTTGCCGCGACCACCGAGCACGATGACGCGCACGTCGGCGTCGGCGCCGAGCGCGGCAAAGGATTGTGCGAGTTCGGGGATCAGGCTGGCATTGAAGGCGTTACGCGTGTCCGGCCTGTTGAGCCACACCTCAGCCACTTGCGCCGAGCGGCGGACGGTTTCGATGACGGAGTCGGAAGTCATGGCAAGCTTTCGGCGAAGCCCAGATCCAGTGTCGCGCGGCGACGTTTCAACGCGGGGCGTTCAGGCTCGGACGGATGTAGACAACGCGGTCGTCGACCGCATAGGGCGTGCAGTCGGGCCGGCCAGCTTCCTGGCAGCGCTTCATGCCGCGCTCGAGCGGATCCGTCGGTTCCATCGGATCGGGTGGCTTGGTGCCCCAGAGGCCGTAGAACCAGCCGTTCGACGAGATGACGAAGGCGCGCGGCTTGCTGTGCGTCAGCCATTCGCGATAGGCAGCACGGCCACGCTCACTGACCGGGACCGCTTCGACGTTGTCGAGCGCGACCCCCGTCGAGACGAGTTGCACCGAGTTCAGGGGCATGGCGACGACGGGGCGCGGCGTCGGCGCGGCATTGGCCGGCGCCGCGGCGATGGCGGTGCCTCCGCCCACGGGAGGCGAGATCACCTTTTGCAACTCGTCGGCCGCGAGGTCGGCGAATTTGTCGTACAGCCAGTTGATGCGAACACTGTCCTGACCTCCGGCGACTCCGCCGAACGCGTAGCTCGCATTGATCTCGAAGCTTCGCAGCGCGCGACCGCTCGCATCGACGACGCGGACACGGCCCACCACATGATCGTCACCGGCCATGAAACCGAACATGATCGCGGCGAAGGCGCCGCGCACTCGGATGTCGGTCAGGACAATCTCGACACGATGAGTGGCGCCGGGCGAGGTCAAGCTGCGCGCTTCGAGACGCAGTCGAAGTCGCGAGGCCAACTCCTCGCGGTTGAATTGCGGGTTGTCCACCTGCTGCTTGGCGGCTTCCGGCGACATCAATGCCACCACTTGCGCAACGCCCTCCAGCCGCGACACATCGCCTTGCACGCGCTGGTCCAGCTTGACGGTGCCTGCGCAACCGCCCAGCAGCACGCAAGCGACGAGCCACAAGAGCACGGTACGGGTCTCGAGGATCGGTAGATGCATGGAAGTCCGACTGGTATCCGTTCTGCCTCTCATCGTAGCGGCTCCGGGTCGGGCGGATCGCCCGTCGAGCGTGCTTGACAGATCAGTATCGCTTGGCGACTTCATCGAGCATCACCTCGGTCGCGCCGCCGCCGATCGCGAGCACACGCGCGTCGCGCCACAGCCGCTCGATCACGGTGCCGCGCATGTAGCCCATGCCGCCGTGGAACTGCTGGCAGCCGGAGACGACTTCGTTGACGAGCTCGCCGGTCAGCGCCTTCAGCATCGAGACTTCCTGAACGACGTCGTGGCCCTGCGTGACGCGCCAGGCACAGTGATACATGAATGAGCGCGCAGAGCGAGTCTTCGCATCGAGCATGGCCAGGCGCTGACGGATCACCTGCTTGTCGAACAGGGTCGCGCCGAAGGCCCGCCGGTCGCGCACGTACTCCAGGGTCACGCGCAGCGCCTGCATGCAATGGCCGATCGCCATCGCGGCGAGGGCGATGCGCTCGGTCTGGAAGTTCTTCATCACCGAATAGAAGCCGCGGTTCTCTTCACCGAGCAAGTTGCCGATCGGAATGCGGACGTCCTCGAACACCAGCTCGGCCGTGTCGGACGAGAGCCAGCCCGACTTGTCGAGCGCGCGGCCGACGCGAAAGCCCGGTGTGCCCTTCTCGACGATGAACATCGACATCGCGTGCCGTCCCTCGCCGGTCTTGGCGGCGACGAAGTACAGGTCGGCGAGAACGCCGTTGGTGATGAAGAGCTTGCTGCCGTTGAGGATCCACTCGCTGCCGTCGG
>JBDTNU010000473.1:0-3434 GCA_039933535.1 Caldimonas sp.
GCGGCCCATGCTCGACCGAGATCTGGGTCAGGCCGCGCGACACGTAGTCGAGCGCTGCCGTCCAGTCGACCGTCTTCCACGCGCCGCCCTGGCGGATCATCGGCGTGGTCAGCCGCTCGGCCGAGTTGAAAGCCTCGTACGAGAAGCGGTCACGGTCGGCGAGCCAGCATTCGTTGACTTCGTCGTTCTCGAGCGGCACGACGCGCATCACCCGCGCGCCCTTGACCTGGACGATCAGGTTGGCGCCGGTCGAATCGTGGGGGCTGACGCTCTTGCGCCGCGAAAGCTCCCAGGTGCGGGCGCTGTAGCGGAAGGGCTTGCTCGTAAGCGCGCCGACCGGGCAGATGTCGATCATGTTGCCGGAGAGCTCGGAGTCGATCGTGTCGCCCTTGACGACGGTGATCTCCGAATGCTCCCCGCGATGGATCATGCCCAGCTCCATCACGCCGGCAACCTCCTGGCCGAAGCGGACGCAACGCGTGCAATGGATGCAGCGGTTCATCTCCTTCATCGACACCAGCGGCCCGACGTCTTTCGGGAACACGACGCGCTTGTCTTCGTCGTAGCGCGACGACGAAGCGCCGTAGCCGACCGCGAGGTCCTGGAGCTGGCATTCGCCGCCCTGATCGCAGATCGGGCAATCGAGCGGGTGGTTGATGAGCAGGAATTCCATCACGCCCTGCTGGGCGTTGATGGCCTTGTCGCTCTTGGTGCGGACGATCATGCCCTGGGTCACCGGCGTGGCACAGGCCGGCATCGGCTTGGGCGCCTTCTCGATATCGACCAGGCACATGCGACAGTTGGCCGCGATCGTCAGCTTCTTGTGATAACAGAAGTGCGGGATGTAGGTGCCTGCGATGTCTGCCGCATGCATGACCATGCTGCCCTCGGGCACGGAGACCTTCTGGCCGTCGAGATCGATCTCGATCATGGCGCGGCTCCGAAGGTCGTTGGGGTGGTCTGCTTGGGCGACGCGTGACGCGGCTCGCCGACCGGCGACACGGTCGGATGCGCAACGCCGGCGAGCGTCGAGCTTTGCTCCGGATGGATGCTTGCCGACGGGCCGAGGGTTCCGGCGTGGACTGGCTTGGCGCTCTTCTCGATCAGAGCCACGAACTCGTCGCGAAAATGCTTGATCATGGCCCGCACCGGCATCGCCGCGGCGTCGCCGAGGGCGCAGATGGTGCGGCCCTGGATGTTGTCGGAGACGGAGTTGAGCAGGTCGATGTCCTGCAGCCGCCCCTGGCCGTTGGCGATGCGCTCGACCATGCGGTAGAGCCAGCCCGTGCCTTCGCGGCACGGCGTGCACTGGCCGCAGCTCTCGTGCATGTAGAAGTACGACAGGCGCAGCAGCGAATGCACCATCGAGCGCGAATCGTCCATGACGATGACCGCGCCCGAGCCGAGCATCGAGCCGGCCTTGGCGATCGCGTCGTAGTCCATCGTCAGCGTGTTCATGATTGCCGCCGGCAACACAGGCGCCGACGAGCCGCCCGGGATCACCGCCTTGAGCGTGCGCCCTTCCGGAACGCCACCGGCAAGCTCGAGCAGCTTGGTGAACGGCGTACCAAGCGGCACTTCGTAGTTGCCTGGCTTCTGGACATCGCCGACGACCGAGAAGATCTTCGTGCCGCCGTTGTTCGGCTTGCCGATCTCGAGGTACGCGGGACCGCCGTTGACGATGATCCACGGCACCGCGGCAAAGGTCTCGGTGTTGTTGACCGTCGTCGGCTTGCCGTACAGGCCGTAGCTCGCGGGGAACGGCGGCTTGAAGCGCGGCTGCCCCTTCTTGCCTTCGAGCGACTCGAGCAGCGCCGTCTCCTCGCCGCAGATGTAGGCGCCGAAGCCGTGGCAGGCATGCAGCTGGAAGCTCCACTTCGAGCCGAGCAGCTGGTCGCCGAGGTAGCCGGCGGCGCGCGCTTCCTCGAGGGCTTCCTCGAAGCGCTCGTAGACCTCGAAGATCTCGCCGTGGATGTAGTTGTAGGCGACGTTGACGCCCATCGCGTACGCCGCGATCGCCATCCCTTCGATGACGATGTGCGGGTTGAACATCAGCAGGTCGCGGTCCTTGCACGTGCCCGGCTCGCCTTCGTCGGAATTGCAGACCAGGTACTTGGCACCCGGGAACTGGCGCGGCATGAAGCTCCATTTCAGGCCGGTCGGAAAGCCCGCACCGCCGCGGCCGCGCAGGCCCGAGGCCTTGACCTCGGCGATCACCTGCTCGGGCGTCATGCCGGCGCCCTCTCCCTGGGCCAGAATCTTGCGCAATGCCTTGTAGCCGCCGCGCGCCTCGTAGTCTTTCAGGCGCCAGTTGTTGCCGTCGAGACCGGCGTAGATCTGCGGCTCGATGTGGCGGCCGTGGAAGCAGGTTTCCGTGCCGGTGGCCTGGAAGCGGGCGAGGTCGAATGAAGCGGTCATGCTGTGTTCGCCGCGCTTTGCGCACGCAAGGACGAGACCAGCTCGTCGATCCGTGCATCGCTCATGAAGCTCACCATCTGCCGGTCGTTGACAAGCAGCACCGGCGCGTCGGCGCAGGCGCCGAGGCACTCGGCCTTCTGCACCGTGAAAGCGCCGTCGCTGCTGGTGCCGCCCTCCTCGATGCCGAGCGACGAGCACAGGTGCTCGAGCGCATGCTGGCTGCCGCGCAACTGGCACGGCAGGTTGGTGCAGACGTTGACCTTCACCCGGCCGACCGGCACCTGGTTGAACATGTTGTAGAAGGTCGTGACCTCGTGCACCGCGATCGGCGGCATGCCGAGCGCCTCGGCGACCAGGTCTTCGCTTTCCTGCGAGATGAAGCCGTGCTCCTTCTGCAGGATCGCCAGGCAGGCGATCACGGCCGAGGCCTTGCCATCCGGCGGGTACTTGGCGATCTCTCGCTCGAAGCCTCTGGCCGCCGCTTCCGAGAGCATGGCCTTGCCGCGGACCGCCGCATTCATCGGTCGATCTCCCCGAACACGATGTCCATGGTGCCGATCACGGCGACGGCGTCGGCGATCATGTGGCCACGCGCCATCTCGTCGAGCGCCGCCAGGTGCGGAAAGCCCGGGGCGCGGATCTTCAGCCGGTACGGCTTGTTGGCGCCGTCGCTGACGATGTAGATGCCGAACTCGCCCTTCGGATGCTCGACCGCCGCGTAGGCCTCGCCCTCGGGCACGCGAAAGCCTTCGGTGAAGAGCTTGAAGTGGTGGATCAGGTCTTCCATCCCGGTCTTCATCTCGACCCGCGACGGCGGTGCGACCTTGTGGTTCGAGGTGATGACCGGGCCGGGATTGGCCTTCAGCCAGTCGACGCACTGACGGATGATGCGATTGGCCTGCCGCATCTCCTCGACGCGCACCAGATAGCGGTCGTAGGTGTCGCCGTTGACGCCGAGCGCCACGTCGAAGTCCATCTTGTCGTAGACGTCGTAGGGCTGGTGCTTGCGCAGGTCC
>JBDTNU010000474.1:0-3409 GCA_039933535.1 Caldimonas sp.
TGGCCGCTCGTCGGCGGCAAGATGGACCTCACCGAGGGCGGCATCCGCGTGCCGTGGATCGCGCACTGGCCGCGCGTGATCGCGGCTGGCGGCATCACGCCGCAGCAATGCATGACGATGGACTGGTCGGCGACGATGCTCGACGCGGCCGGCGTGGCGGCACATCCCGACTACCCGCTCGACGGCGTCTCGCTGATGCCTGTGCTGCGCGACGTGCAGACGTCTTTCGACCGGCCGCTTCACTGGCGCATGAAGCATCGCGATCAGTGTGCGACTCGGCTCGGCGACTGGAAATACCTGCGCGTCGACGGCAACGACTACCTCTTCAACCTGCAGGGCGACGAGCGCGAGCGCGCCAATCTCGGCAAGCGCGAGCCCGAACGCCTGGCCGCGATGCGCGACGCGTGGGAACGATGGAATGCAACCATGCCACCGATCCCGGACGACGCCGCCGTGAGCCTGGGCTACGGCGTACGCGACATGCCACAACGCTGAACAACAGAACCCGACCTGGCGAAACACGATGACAACGACCCGTTTCTTCCTGGCGACCCTGCTGATTGCCTTGGCGCCGCTCGCCTTGGCGCAGACCGCCTGGCCAGACAAGCCGATCCGGGTGATCGTGCCGTTGCCGCCCGGCGGGCCGAGCGACATCGTCCTGCGCAGCGCTGCCGAGAAGATGCAGGCCTCGCTCAAGCAGCCGATCGTCATCGAGAACAAGCCCGGCGCCGCCGGCAACGTCGGCGCGGCCGAAGCGGCGCGCGCCGCACCCGATGGCTACACCTGGCTGTGGACCACCGACACGTTGTTGACGGTCAACCCGCACGTCTACCCGAAGCTGAACTTCAAGCCCGAAGACCTGCAGCCCGCGATGCGTGCCAGCTCGTTCAGCCAGACCCTGGTCTGCAACCCGGCCGTCGGCGTGAAGAGCCTGGCCGAGCTGGTGAAGCGGGCCAGGCAGCAGCCGATGAACTACGCCTCCGGAGGTGCGGGCTCGCCGGGTCACCTCAGCACCGAACTGTTCAAGAGCGTGGCCGGAATCGAGATGACGCATGTGCCCTACAAGGGCCCGGCACCGGCGATGCAGGACATGCTCGGCGGCCAGGTCGAATGCGGCTTCCTCGCGGGGCCGACGGTGCTTCCGATGGTGCGTGCGGGCAAGCTCGTGGCGCTGGCCGTGTCGGGCGCGCGTCGCTCGCCCCTGCTGCCCGAAGTACCGACAGTCGCCGAGTCCGGCTATCCGGGCTTCGACGCGACCTTCTCGCTGGTGCTGTTCGCGCCCAGGGGCGTGCCAGCCGCCATCGTCGACAAGATGCAGGCGTCGCTCGCGGCCGCGCTGAATCAGCCCGACGTCGCCGAGCGGCTGCGCCAGACCGATCAGCAGGTCGTCGCAGACCCACCCGCGGCAAGTGCATCGCGTCTGGCGGCGGATTCGAAGACCTGGGGCGCAGTCGCCCAGAAGATCGGCTTGCAACTGGAGTGAGATGGGGCGAACGCTGGTCCTTTGACCGGCTGGAAGCTTCACCCTAGTCTTCTGTGATCCGGCCAAGCGGCCGGATCCGTTTTG
The DNA here is from genome assembly GCA_039933535.1 of Caldimonas sp. Lineage (GTDB taxonomy): Bacteria > Pseudomonadota > Gammaproteobacteria > Burkholderiales > Burkholderiaceae_C > Schlegelella_A. Next base: position 1,568 of record JBDTNU010000474.1, read on the forward strand.
TGAGCGTTCGCGATTCCGGGGTCGGCCTCGATCGCGACCAGGCACGCCGGATCTTCGAACCGTTCTACAGCACCAAAAGCGGAGGAATGGGGATCGGCCTGTCGGTTTGCAGATCGATCATCGAGTCACATCACGGCCGTCGTTGGGTCGAGTCCAAAGCCGTCGGGGGTCGCAGTGCTCTCGGCTGCGGCTTACCGGTGGCCGTACTCGGTGAAGACATAGTCCCTGTTCTTCACGATCGTGTGGCAGGCCACGCCGCACTTGGCATCGTTCCCCTGGGGCGGGGAGTCGGCCGTGGTGCCGGGCCTGAAGGTGCTGGACGCCGCGTCGTACGCGAAGACGGCGTATCCCCATCCTCCGTCGTTGCCGAAGCGCTTGCTGTCCTTGACCATGAAGTCGACGTCGCGCTGCACGCCGGGGATCGAAGCGTCGGGAAAGAACTCGCTCTTCTTGGGAATCCAGTGGATCTTGGCCATCTTCGCGCCATCGGGGACTGGCTTGCCGTTGGCCGGGATGCCCGATTTGTAAGCAGCGATCATCGCGGGGTTTCCGAGAATCACCGCCATGACCCGCCCGTTGTCGCTGACCGAGACGACCTCCCACGTTTCGAACCCCCTGAATTCGGCAAACGCGAGCCCGCCGGGCACCTTCAGGCTGTACTTGTCCTGCGTCGCGTCGGCAGCAGAAACGGAGACAAAGGCCCCGGACCCGATGAGAACAGCGGCTCCAGCCAAGGCACCGAGAACGCGTCGACCTGTCTGCATGGCGAACTCCTCATTGACGTTACGTGGAAGGTGAAAGTCGGGCGAGACTTCCGAACCCACTCATCACATCACGGAGGCTGGTGCCGTGTCATTGCACCTTGGTCGTGGCTCGACTACGCCATTGGATCTACTCAGAGCAACTCGGTCTGCGGGCCTCTGGTGCGAGAACCGGGGCCGCCTACCGGTCAGCGCGGGCACGCAGAAGCGCCGCTCACCGTTCGACCGAGCTGCGCAAGGCCGGGAAATCCTCTTCGAAGTATTCGAGCTCTCCGCGCTGACCGCTGGCGTGCCGATCGACCTCCTGCACCCGCAAGTCCACGCGCCGGATCTTTCCCGAGATCGTCTTCGGCAGCTCGGCGACGAACTCGATGCGGCGCACGCGCTTGTAGGGCGCCAGCTGCCGGCGCGCGAAGCCGAAGATCGCTTCGGCTAGCTCCGGGCACGCGACTGCGCCGGCGACCAGGATCAGGTACGCCTTCGGCACGGCGAGCCGCAGCGGGTCGGGGCTCGGCACGATCGCCACCTCGGCGACGGCCTCGTGCTCGATCAGCGCGCTCTCCAGCTCGAACGGGCTGATACGATAGTCGGCGGCCTTGAACACGTCGTCGGCGCGGCCGACGAAGGTGATGTAGCCATCGGCGTCGCGCGACGCGACGTCGCCGGTGCGGTAGTAGCCGTCACGCATCGCCTCGCCGGTCTTCTCTGCGCTGTCCTCGTACGCGGCCATCAGGCCGACCGGGCGATGCGCCAGATCGAGCGACACCTCGCCCTCGTCGGCCGGCTTGCCGTCGACGTCGAGCAGCGCGACCCGGTAGCCGGGCAAGGGCCGGCCCATCGATCCTGGCTTCAGCGGCTGGCCGGGCGGGTTGCCGATCTGCGCGCTGGTTTCGGTCTGTCCGTAGCCGTCGCGCAGCACCATGCCCCACGCGCTCCGTACCTGCTCGATGACCTCGGGATTGAGCGGCTCGCCGGCGCCGATGACTTCACGCAGGCTCAGCCTGTCCTTGAACGCTGCGAGATCCTCCTGGATCAGCATGCGCCACACGGTCGGCGGCGCGCACAGGCTGGTGACGCGATG
>JBDTNU010000475.1:0-3402 GCA_039933535.1 Caldimonas sp.
TGGCCTTCAGCAGCTCGAGTGAGAGGTGCTGCGAGGTGCCGCTGCCGGCCGAGGCCCCGGTGAGCGGCTTCTTCGCCTTGCCGGCGGCAACCACGTCCTGCAAGGTCTTGTACGGGCTGGCCTGATTGACCACCAGCACGGTCGGGTTGGTGCCGATCAACGTGATCGGCTCGAACGACTTGATCGGGTCGTAGCCGAGCTTCGGATACAGGCTGACGTTGATCGCGTGCGAGCTGATCGTGCCGCCGAGGATCGTGTAGCCGTCGGGCGCGGCGCGCGCCGCGATCTCCGAGCCGACGCTGCCGCCGGCACCGCCCTTGTTGTCGACGATGATGGTCGTGCCGAGCACGGTGCCGAGCTTTTGCGCGATCAGGCGGGCGAGGATGTCGGTCGTGCCGCCGGCCGGAAAGGGCACGATGTAGGTGATCGGCTTCGACGGCCACTTGTCCTGGGCCAGCGCGGGCCCGGCGAGGAAGGCGCCAGCGGCGGCGGCGATGCAGATCCGGCGGGAAATGTTCATGTGGTCTCGTCGTTGGTTTGCCCCGCGCCACGGGCAAGTCTTTACGCGCGGCATAGACTTTGAACCATGTCCAGCCCGAACGCCATTGCCGACAACGCCAATGCCAACGCCGCCGCGAGCCCGCCGCACGCCATCCGCATGGACGAGCGCGACAACGTCGCCATCGTCGCCAATGCCGGTGGCCTCGAAGCCGGCGCGGCGTTCGCGAGCGGATTCGCCTCCGGCCTGGTGCTGCGCGAGCGGGTACCGCAGGGGCACAAGGTCGCGCTGGCCGCGATCGGCGAAGGCGAGGCGGTCGTGCGCTACGGCATCGCGATCGGCTTCGCGCTGAAGCCGATCGCCGCGGGCAGCTGGGTGCACGAGCGGCTCCTGCGCATGCCCGAGGCGCGGTCGCTCGAGGGCTTGCCGATGGCGACCGTACAGCGCCAGCCGCAGGCCCCACTCGAGGGCTTCAGCTTCGAGGGCTTTCGCAATGCCGACGGTACCGTCGGAACCCGCAACATCCTCGCCATCACGACGACGGTGCAATGCGTGGCCGGCGTGGTCGAGTTCGCCGTCTCGCGGATCAAGGCCGAGCTGCTGCCGGAGTATCCGAACGTCGACGACGTGGTGGGGCTGGAGCACACGTACGGCTGTGGCGTGGCCATCGACGCGCCCGATGCCTCGATCCCGATTCGCACCTTGCGCAACATCAGCAAGAACCCGAATTTCGGCGGCGAAGTCATGGTCGTGAGCCTGGGTTGCGAAAAGCTGCAGCCCGAGCGCCTGCTGCCGCCCGGCACGTTCGCGATCCGCGACGAGCGTGGCGACGCAGAAGACGCTGCGCTCGACGTGATCCGCCTGCAGGACGACGCGCACGTCGGCTTCGCCTCGATGGTCGAATCGATACTGGCTTCGGCACGCGTTCACCTCGCGCGCCTGAACGCGCGCCAGCGCGAGACCGTGCCGGCGTCGGCGCTCGTCGTCGGCGTGCAGTGCGGCGGCAGCGACGCGTTCTCGGGCGCGACCGCCAACCCGGCGGTCGGCGTCTGCACCGACCTGCTGGTGCGCGCCGGCGCGACCGTGATGTTCTCCGAGACCACCGAAGTGCGCGACGGCATCGACCAGCTCACCGCGCGCGCCTCGAGCCCCGAGGTGGCCGAGGCGATGGTGCGAGAGATGGCCTGGTACGACGCCTACCTCGGCCGCGGCGGCGCCGACCGCAGCGCCAACACGACGCCGGGCAACAAGGCCGGCGGCCTCTCGAACATCGTCGAGAAGGCGATGGGCTCGATCGTCAAGTCGGGTTCGGCCCAGATCAGCGGCGTGCTCTCGCCCGGCGAGCGGCTGCGCGACCGCGGCATCACCAGCGGCCTCGTCTACGCGGCCACGCCGGCAAGCGATTTCATCTGCGGCACCCTGCAACTGGCCGCGGGCATGAACGTGCACATCTTCACCACCGGGCGTGGGACGCCCTATGGCCTGGCCGAAGTGCCGGTGGTCAAGGTCGCGACCACGAGTGGCATGGCCAGGCGCTGGCACGACCTGATGGACCTGAACGCCGGCCGCATCGCCGACGGAACGGCAACGATCGAGGAGACCGGCTGGGAGTTGTTCCGCCTCGTTCTCGACGTGGCGAGCGGGCGCCGGACCTGGGCCGAAAAGCACCACCTCGCCAACGCGTTGGTCCTCTTCAATCCGGCGCCCGTGACCTGAGGTGAACAGCTTCTGGCCCGGCCCGTGCCCGTCGCTCAGAGTTGCGGGCCGATGATTGCCGCCAGTCGCTCGGCGAGCCGTTCCTTCCAGGGCCGCTCGTTCCACTCTTCGTAGCCGATGCGCCGGGCGCTGGCGAGATCGGCTTCGAAGATCGCGGTCTGCTCGGCCGCGAATTTCGCATCGAGGATGTTCAGCGTCGCCTCGTCGTTGAGCCGGAACGACCGGTTGTCGAAGTTGGTGGAGCCGACCGAGACGAGCAGGCCATCGACGATCATCACCTTGCAGTGATACATGGTCGGCGCGTATTCGGCGATCGTCGCGCCTGCTGCGAGCAGCGGTCCCCATTCGGCGCGCGAGGCGCTGCGCACCGTCTCCGAATCGATGTGATCGCCCGGTACGACGATGCGCACCTTGACGCTGCGCTTCATCGCGTCGAGCAAGGCGCGCATCGACAGGTCGTCGGGAACGAAGTACGAGGCCGACAGGTCGATCGAGTGCGACGCGGCCGTGATCGCAAGCAAGTACATCAGCGCCATGCTCTCGCTGCCGCCGGTCGGCGAGCTGCTGAAGATCTGGGCCCGGCCGGTGCCGACGGGCGCGATCAGCGGAAAGTAGTCGGGCCCGTGCAGGACCTCGCCGGACACCTTGATCCAGTTGTCGAGAAAGACGGCCTGCATCTGCGCGACCACCGGCCCCTCGACCTCGAAGTGGCTGTCGCGCCAGGGCTCCCGATCCTGGGCGTGGCCCGTCCATTGCGGCGCGATGCCGACACCGCCGGTGAATCCGACGCGGCCATCGACGATCAGCAACTTGCGATGCGTGCGGTTGTTGAAGCGACCCAGATGCGACCAGTGCGGTGGATGGAACTTGCGCACCTGTACGCCGGCGTTCGCCATCTCGGCCACGATCGACGCGTCGATCTTCGCGCTGCCGACCCAGTCGAGCAGGACGTGAACCTTGACGCCGGCCTTCGCCCGCTCGACGAGTGCGTCGGCAAAGCGGCGGCCGATGTCGCCGGACCAGTAGATGTAGGTTTCGAAATTGATCGTTTGCTGCGCGCGGCCGATCGCAGCGAGCATCGGCGGAAAGATCTCGTCACCGTTCTTCAGCACCCGGTAGCGGTTGCCGTCGAGCATCGGCGGCCCGAGCAGAACGCCGAGCTCCTGCGCGAAGCGCGGATCGTCGAG
>JBDTNU010000476.1:0-3395 GCA_039933535.1 Caldimonas sp.
ATGCTCGGGTTCGAGCTGATCCGTTTCGAGAAGGGCGAGGCCGAGATCGCGGTCGAGTTGCGTGAGGAGCTCTGCAATTCCTGGAGCGTGGCCCATGGCGGCGTCACCATGACCTTGCTCGACGTGGCGATGGCGCATGCAGCGCGCAGCCCGGGCGAAGACGGCGCGACCGAGCAGTCCGGCGTGGTGACCATCGAGATGAAGACCAGCTTCATGCGGCCGGGCCTGGGCCGCCTTGTCGCCGTCGGCAAGCGGCTGCATCGCACTGCATCGATGGCCTTCTGCGAAGCCTCGATCCACGACGGCGAGGCAAAGATCGTGGCGCACGCGACCGGCACCTTCAAGTACCTGAAGGGCCTTCCCGCTGGCGGCAAGCGCATCCAGCGCCCCGGCGCATCCGATTGACGAAAGGGACAAGGCCATGGCCAGCATCAGCAACAAACAGGTCCATCTCGTGTCGCGCCCCGACGGCGAGGCGCGCGCCGACAACTTCAAGCTCGTCGAAACCCCGGTCGGCGAGCCGCGGGACGGGCAGGTGCTCGTGCGCAACCATTTCCTCAGCCTCGACCCCTACATGCGCGGGCGCATGAACGACGCCAAGAGCTACGCCACGCCGCAGCCGCTCGGCCAGGTGATGCAGGGCGGCACGGCCGGCGAGGTCGTGGCCTCGAAGCACCCGAACTACCAGGCCGGCGATACGGTCGTGGGCTTCGGCGGATGGCAGCAATACAGCCTGGTCGACGCGGCAACGCCGGGCGTCATGCGCAAGGTCGACGCGACGCGCATTCCGCTCTCGGCCTACCTCGGCGCGGTCGGCATGCCCGGCGTCACGGCCTGGTATGGCCTGATGAAGATCTGCCAGCCGAAGGCCGGGCAGACGATCGTCGTCAGCGCCGCGAGCGGGGCGGTCGGCAGTGCCGTGGGCCAGCTGGCGAAAGCGCGCGGCTGCCGGGCCGTCGGCATCGCTGGCGGCCCGGACAAGTGCGCGTACGTGACCGGCGAGCTCGGCTTCGACGCATGCGTCGACTACAAGGCGCACCGCGACGCCAAGTCGCTGTACCAGGCCTTGAAGCAAGCGACACCGGACGGCGTCGACGGCTGCTTCGAAAACGTCGGCGGCGTCGTGCTCGACGCGACGCTGGCGCGCATGAATGCGTTCGGCCGGATCGCCTTGTGCGGAATGATCAGCGGCTACGACGGAGAACCGATTCCCTTGCAGCAGCCGCAGCTGCTGCTGCAGTCGCGGCTTACGCTGGAAGGCTTCATCGTCAGCGAGCACATGGAAGTCTGGCCCGAAGCGCTCAAGGAGCTCGGCACGCTGGTGGCGACCGGCAAGCTCAAGTACCGCGAGACCATCGCCGACGGCATCGAGTCCGCGCCCGAGGCCTTTCTCGGCCTGTTGAAGGGGCGCAACTTCGGCAAGCAGCTGGTCAAGCTCGTCTGAGCCGAGCGGCTGCGTGCGGACGCGGCGAACTGCGGGTCATGAATCCTTGAAAGACCTCCCATGAAGAACTTCGCTGGTCGAACGGCCGTCATCACCGGAGCGGGATCGGGCTTCGGCCTCGAGGCGTCGCGCATCGCCGCGCGGCGCGGCATGAACGTCGTGATGGCCGATGTGCAGGCCGATGCGCTGGAGCGCGCCGCCGCCGAGATCGAGTCGCTTGGCGCGAAGGTGCTGGCGCAGCGCGTCGACGTGAGCAAGGCGGCCGACGTCGAGGCGCTCGGCCGGGCCGTTGCGTCGCGTTTCGGCGCGCCGAACCTCGTCTTCAACAATGCCGGCGTCGCCACCGGCGGCCTGATCTGGGAGAACACGCTGGCCGACTGGGAGTGGGTGATCGGCGTCAACGTGATGGGCGTGGCGCACGGCGTTCGCGTCTTCACGCCGATGATGCTCGACGCCGCGGCCAAGGATGCGGACTACGAGGGGCACATCGTCAACACGGCGTCGATGGCGGGGCTGCTCAATCCGCCCAACATGGGCGTCTACAACGTCAGCAAGCACGCTGTCGTGTCCTTGAGCGAAACGCTGTACCAGGACTTGCGCCTCGTCACCGAGCAGATCGGCACCTCGGTGCTGTGCCCGTTCTTCGTGCCCACCGGTATCACCGGAAGCGAGCGCAATCGCCCCGAAGATCTGCGCCGCGCCGACAAGCCGACGCGCAGCCAGCTGATCGGCAAGGCGATGATCGACCGTGCCGTCGGCAGTGGCAAGGTCAGCGCCGCCGATGTCGCGCAGTTCGTCTTCGACGCGATCGAGGCGAAGCGCTTCTACATCTACAGCCACCCGAAGGTCATGGCTGGTGTGCAGACGCGGCTCGAGGACATCGTGCAGGCACGCAATCCCACCGATCCCTTTGCCGGCAAGCCCGAGATCGGCGTCGAGTTGCGCGCGGCGTTGCGGGCAAACGGCTGAGCCGAGTCCTGCTCAGCAGCCGATCTTGACGGCCTGTACCGGGCGGCCGGTTTCGGCGTCGAGAACGACGAGGTTGACCTCGCGCGGATGCACCGCATCGCCGCGTGTTGCGGGCTGAAACACGATCGTCTGCGGCGCGGCGGCGCTGCTGTCCCAGGCCGGAACGGTCTTGTAGTCGCGAACCACGAAGTCGTGATGCAAGGTCACGCCCTGGTTCTCGCCGGCCTTGACCGCCGTGACGTGTCCTTGCTCGGTCACGGCCCAGTAGGCGGCGAGGCGCTTCGGTGAGTTCGCGGTGGCCGCGACCGTCGCTGTCACGCGATCTCCGTCGTGGGTCAGCACCACGTCGACCGGCGCTGCGGGCCGGCTCGCGATCGGCGTGGCCAGGGCGCCCCAGTCCTTGCGATCCCGCCCGTCGACGACGACCTGCGGCGTGTAGCTGAAGCGCGCGCCGTTGCTCGCTTGCTGGGTGGCCTGGCGTTCGGTGAAGGCCGCGCTCGCGAACCGGTCCTTCCAGCCGAGCCGATCCCAGTAGTCGACGTGGAAGGCCAGCGCCACGACGTTCGGATCGCTCTTGAGCTTCGACAGCCATTGATCGGCCGGTGGGCAGGAGTTGCAGCCTTCCGAGGTGTAGAGCTCGACCACCGGCGTGATGCCGCGTGCACTCTTCGCCATGCAGGCTTCGGCTGCGCGCGAAGGCGTCTGGGCGATGGCGGCCAGTCCTGCCATCGCGAAGGCGAGAGCGGGGCGCGTGCGAACGAAATCGAATCGATTCATGGCGGGCCTTGGTGCTTGCTGCAGTTGGGTCTAGGTCGCGGCAGCGCGCGTGACCTTACGACATCTTCCCGATCTTCGTTTGGCACGGGCGCGCACCAGGGCAACTGGCGTGCCTGTTTTCGATCGTGTGTTTGCGCATCCGTTCTGCCATCGGCCGCGTAGACGAGCACCAGACGGTTCGCTTGAGGCGAAGAGTCGGGCGGGA
>JBDTNU010000477.1:0-3372 GCA_039933535.1 Caldimonas sp.
TGGCGTCTGTCGTCGCCCAGTTCAGCGTCACCGCGCCACCGCCGGGGGGGAGCGAGGCCGGCGTGGCGGTGAAGCTCGTGATCGTCGGCGCGGGTAGCGCCATGACGGTGACGGCGGTGGTGGCGGTCACGGTGCCGGCAGGGTTGGTGGCGGTCAGCGTGAAGGTGGTGGGTGTCGTCACGTCGACGGTCTTGCTCGACAGGCCGGTCACGTCGCCGATGCCGATGCCGATGCTCAGGCTCACCGCGTCGGCAGACGACCAGCTCAAGGTGACGGTTCCGCCAGCCGCCGGAACGACTGCCGGGCTGGCACTGAAGCCTGCGATCGTCGGCACGCCTTCGAACACGCTGACGACGTTGGCACCCTTGTTGCCTGCGGCGTCCCATGCGCGGGCGACGTAGTAGCGGCCGTAGATGTCGCCGAGCGGCATCGGTGCCGACGTCCAGCTGCTGTTGACGTTGGTGCCCGACGTGACGAACTGCGCCAGCCCGGTCTGCACGACGCCGAGCACGTGGGTGACGGGGTCGACCACGTTCTCCCACTTGACGAGGGCGACCTTGACGACGCCGATGTCATCGGTCGCGCTGGCCGCAAGCGTGAGGGTGCCCATGCCGCCGGCGGTCGGCGTGACGGTCGAGCTGATGTGCACGACCGGCCGCACCTTGTCGAACAGCATGGCGTAGACGCCGGGGGAGAGAAGGCTGACCTTGATGCTGAGCTTGTCCTTGGCGGTATTGAGCAGTGCCGCAAACTGGTTGGGTGGCGTGACCGCGACGTTGGCGATGTGCGGTGCCGGCGGGGCCGGCACTTCGCAGGCATCCACATAGCCGTTGTAGACGCTGCTGAGGTCGGCGCGAATCAGCAGAACCATGACGAAGTGGCCGACATAGTCGGTCGCGCCGACCGTCTTTCCTTGCGGGCTGGGGCAGTTGCCGATGCTGCCGGGGCCTTGATAGGCGCCCGGGGTGGTGCCAGGGTCGTCGAACTTGTTGGCGACGAAGTAGCAGACCGTGCCCACCGGCGGCGACACGGCCGCGACGGGTGGCGTGCCGCAGACGATGAGGCTGCCCAGCGTCAAGGGCGCAAGTGCGAGTGCGTGGGCTCGATGGTTCGCGGAGGCCGGTGCTTGTCCATTCGGACCCGTACTGGCGATGTCGAGCGTACCGTCGGGTACCGCGATTTCGAGCGTGGCCTCGGTGGCCAGGGCGGTATCGGGCGCGTCGAGCCGATAGGTGGTGCCGGGCACGATCAGCGGGCTGGCGGTGAAGCCTTCGGTCGTGGGTGTGAGGGCCACGCTGATGGTGGTGCCGATCGCGCCGGCGGGCACCGTGAGGGTGGCCTTCTGGTCGCTCGAGGCCACCGTCGCACCGGCCGGACCGACATTGCCGGTCGCTGGCGGTGGCGTGCTATCGCCACCTCCGCCGCAGGCGGCGATGAGGGTGGCGAACAAGGCAGGCAACAGCGCGGCGGCAATCCAGCGTGTGTCGCGGCGGGTCGTGGTGGCGTGCATCGAGTCTCTCCCGGAGTCCTGCGAGCTGCGTTGTGCAGCGCTTGGGGCAAAGACGGAATAGGGGCCCGAAAGGGATCACGGCGGCCGCATTTTTTACGTCCGCAGATCAGAAAGATGCCTGCGAGTCGATCAACCCGTCGAGCCGGTTGCCTGTCCGGCCGTGGGCGCCCGCAATTGTTCGCGCAGCGCTCGCAGCACCGGGCTCGCAGCGACATGTCGCGACTCCAGCAAGGTCAGTGCGGCCTGCAACCGGGCCCGGCTGTCCGCCACCCGATCCAAACGCACCAGGGCGCGGGCGGCAAGCTGCTGCGCATCGGCCTCGTCGGCAGCGAAGAAAGCACGCTCGGGTGATGCGACGATGCGAACCAGCGCTGCATCGGCGAACGCCAGGCCAGCCGCCCACTGATTGCGGCCGATCGCATCGCGGGCCAGGCCGAGCTGCGCGGCCAGGCGGATCGGTGTGTCGTCGATGTCGGTGACCCGGCACGCCTCGAGTGCATGCACCACCGGCAACGCCTCGTCGAAGCGACCCTGCGCCTGCAACGCGGTGGCGAGCGCTTGATCGACGGCCCAGCCGCCCGCTTGGCAGCTCAGTTTCTTCAGCTGAGGCAGGTCGTGCGCGCGCTGCGCGAAGTCGACCGCACCTGCGGTATCGCCGGCCAGGCCGAGCTGGATCGAACGGGTGAGGAGGAAGCGGCCGTACATGCCGGTCTTCGCCAACTTGGCGGTCCACAGCGGCTCGATCCGATCGAGTTCCGTGCGTGCGCCGTCGGCATCGCCGGCCTCGGTCAGGATCATCGCCTTGAAGAAATGGCCGCGGCCCCAGACTTGCGGCAGGGCGCCCTCCGCGTCGTCGCCGAGCAGGGCGATCACCGCGTCGATCTGTTGCAGCGCGCGCTGCAGATCGCCGCTGCGTGCCAGCTGGAGGGCCCAGGAGGCACGGCTCGCGATGGTGTTCTCGTGCTCCTCGCCCTGGAGCGACGCCTGCTTGCGGTAGGTCTCCTCGCGCGCCGCCAGCGCCTGTCCGAAACGGTTGCTGTACGACAGGTTGTCGGCCAGGCGCACGAGCAGGGTGATCTCGAAAAGGCTGCCGGCGCGCTGGTGGCGCCGCACCAGCACGAGCCCGTCTTCGATCGTGGCGCGCGCTTCGTTTATCCGGCCGGCGCGGTTGTAGTTCGCGGCCAGCATCGCGTACGCCTCCGACACCATCTCGGATGCCGGGTGCTTGTCGCGCAGCATGTGCGCGACCTGCTCGAACATCGGCGTCGCGGCGTTCGGCGAATCCTGGTCAAGCTGCTCGGCGAGGTTCCAGAGCACCCGGGCGCGCTCCTCCGAATCGCGGTCGCCGAGCGAATCGGAGAGCTTCAGCGCCTCTTCGAAGCGCGCGTGCGCAGCGTCGCGCTGGTCGAGCGAGTCAAGCGTGACGCCGTGGTCGCCGAGCGCACGCACCATCGGCAGGCTGCGCTCCTGGCCCATGCTTCGCAGCAGGTCGACCCGTTCGCGGTCGAGGGCTTCGGAGTCGGCGCTGCGGCCCATCTCGAAGTACATCGCGCTCAGCGTGGCGAGCATCTGCAGCCGCACTTCGGGCTGGTCCTTGAGCTCGGTGGCGATGCGCTGCCGGCCCAGGTCGAGCAGTTCGCGAGCGGTGGTCTGCTGGGCCTTGACGCTGGCGTTCCTGGTCGTGCTGTTGGCCTCGAACACGCCCGTCAGGAAGCGTGTCGCCGCCTCAGCCTTGCGCGCTTCGCGCTGCGCCAGCCGCGCCTCCCACAACGTTCCGGCCAGGCCGGCGGCAAGGGCCACTACGACCAGGCCGCCCGCGCCGACACCGGCCCAATGGCGGCGAACGAACTTGCGCAGGCGGT
>JBDTNU010000478.1:0-3369 GCA_039933535.1 Caldimonas sp.
CGGTCGGGCTCGAAGGCCTCACTTCGCAGAAATGGGTCGTCCTCGGCCAGGGAGAACTTCGTGGCCGTTGACCCCCGCAGCGCGCTCGTGCTTTTTTCTGGCGGGCAGGACTCGACCGTCTGTCTGGCCCATGCGCTGAATCGCTATGCGCATGTCGAGACGGTCGGCTTCGACTACGGCCAGCGCCATCTGGTCGAGCTCGAAAGTCGCTTGCACGTGCGTTCGCAATTGCACGAGAAGTTTCCAAATTGGGCCAGGCGTCTCGGCGAGGACCACATCCTCGACCTCTCGCTGCTCTCGCAACTTTCCGACACCGCGCTGACCAGCCAGCGCGAGATCGAAATGAACGCGGGCGGCCTGCCGAACACCTTCGTGCCGGTTCGCAACCTGCTCTTTTTCACAGTCGCGGCCAGCGTGGCGGACCGGCGCGGCCTGAGCGTGCTGGTCGGCGGCATGTGCGAGACCGACTACTCGGGCTATCCCGATTGCCGAGACAACACGCTCAAGTCGCTGCAGGTGGCGATCAGCCTCGGCCTCGACAAGTCGATGACGATCGAGACGCCGCTGATGTGGATCGACAAGGCCGAGACCTGGGCGATGACCGAACGGCTCGGCGGCGAGCCGCTGCTCGAACTGGTCGTCGAGCACACGCACTCGTGCTATCTCGGCGACCGCGAGCATCGCCACGCCTGGGGCTGGGGCTGCGGCCTGTGTCCGTCGTGCGACCTGCGCCGCAAGGGCTACGACGCCTGGCTCGTCAGTTGACGAACCAACACGTCGGCCCGGCGCGCTCCGTCTCCACAGTTCCGCGCATGACGACGACGCAGATCGCCGCCGGCATGCTCGGTGCAGTGCTCCTGTTCTGGATGGTCGGGGCCTACAACCGCATGGTCAGCTTGCGCAACGCGCTGGTCGACCGTTTTGCGTCGGTGGACGAGTTATCCCGGCAGCGCCATGCGCTGCTCGACCGGCAGCTCGAGCTGCTCGCCACCGCCCTCGTCAGCGCCGGCCCGCGGCTCGACGCGCTGCGTGCGGCTTCTCGTCAGGCCGACGCTGCCCGCGAGCACGCGCGGGCGCGGCCGGCTGCCGCCGGCGCGGTGACGAGCCTGCGCGTCGCCGAAGAAATCCTGGCCGACGCGCGCTCCCGCCTGCCCGTGCAGACGGTGGCCGGCGCCGAGCTGCCGGAGCTCAATGCGAAGCTCGCCGAAGGCGACACGACGCTGGCGTTCGCGCGTCGCGAATTCAATGCGTCCGTGGCCGCCTACAACACGGCCTTGTTCCAGTTTCCGACCGCGCTGGTCGCCTGGCTGTTCGGCTTTCGGCCGGGCGCGACGCTGTAGCGCCCGGGAGCGGGATCGAACAAGTGGTCGATAGCTACGCTGCGCACCAGGCCGCCAACGATCCGGAGCGCAACGCTGCCGACCGGCTGTCGCGCCTCCATGGCGCCCTCGAGCTCCACGCGGCGCTGCTCGCCCTGTTGCTGGCGCCCGGCAGCAAACGTTCGGCGCGCGCCTGGGAGATCGAAACCGGAAAGACTCCGGGCGTGATTGGCTTGCGCGAGCACGCCGCCAGCCTTTCCGGAGCGGCCCGATTGCCGTGGTTCGAACTGCTGCTCTCGCGGATGGCGCGCCAGCCGATCGGGGCGAAGCAGGACTTGCTGCGCGCGACCCGGCGCATCATGGGCGCGCGCGGCGTCGTGCGGCCGATCGATCGCCTGCACTGGCTCGCCATGCGCCGCGGCCTGGGCGAAGTGCCGCCCCTGGCGGCGCGGGCCGAGGCCAGCAGCGAGGCCGTGGAATGGCTGGAGACCGACGTGCTCGCCCTGGCCGTCTACACCGCGTTCCTGGCTCGCATGGTCATCGACGAAGCGGAGGGCGCGGAGGGCGGTGCGCGCTGGTACGCCAGCGTCATGCACCAGTGGCGACCGGATGCCCAGGCGCCGCCGTTCGAGGCACCCGATTCGGAAAGCGTATTCGAGGCGTTGGCCCGCCTGCAGACCCTTTCATGGATGCAGCGGCCCGTCGTGGTGCGAACCTGGGTCGCAGCGGCGTTGAAGACCAACGGTGGCGTGCGGCTCGGCGACTCTGCCGCCGACGCCTTGCGCCTGACCTGCACCTTGCTCGATTCGCCGCAGCCACCCGAGCTCGAACGCCACTACATCTCGCTGACCGCCGACGCGGCAAAGTGACGCTCCCGGGCATGCCAAGTGCCTAATCGGGACCGATTCGCCGCGGCGATCGGCCACACTCGCCTGTTACCCCGAGACCAACACGTGAAGCACAACGACGCGGCCGCTGCCGCAGAGACGCCCCGCGAAGCCGTCGAACGCGAGAGCGTGCTCCTGCACATGCCCGTCGACGTGCGCAACCTCGCGCTCGTCGTCATTGCTGTCATCGCATCCGCGTTCGCGCTGCAATGGGCCAAGGCGGTCTTCATTCCGCTTCTGCTCGGCGTGATGTTCAGCTACGCGCTGACGCCCCTGGTCGACCGCCTCGAGGGCTGGCGCCTGCCCCGTGCCGCCGGCGCCGGCCTGCTGCTCGCCGCGATCGTCTCCGGGATCGGCTGGGGCGCCTGGTCGATCAGCGACGATGCCAACGCATTGATCGAGACCCTGCCCGAGGTGGCGCAGAAGCTGCGCCGCTCGATGCAAAAGCCCGGACCGAGTTCGGGTTCGACGATCGAAAAGGTTCAACAGGCGGCTGCGGAGATCGAGCAAGCGGCCGAAGACGGCGCAACCTCGTCATCGAACCCGGCGGCGAGCGCGAACGCCGCTTCGGCGGCGGGCTCGGCCGCAGCTTCTTCCCCGTTGGCCCGCGCGGCGCGTCCCGCCTCGGCTTCGGCCCTGTCGGCACCCGCAGTCGCGCGCAAGGTCGAGCCGATGTCGGCGCTTTTGCCCGCGGCGCCGCGCGGCGTCACGCGGGTGGTGGTGGAGAAGCCCCGCCTCAACGTCAAGGACTATCTCTGGACGGGCACGCTCGGGCTGTTCACCTTTCTCGGTCAGGTCACGCTGGTCATCTTCATCGCCTTCTTCCTGCTCGCTTCGGGCAACACTTTCCGGCGCAAGATGGTCAAGCTCGCCGGGCCGCGACTCAGCCAGAAGAAGATCACGGTGCAGGCGCTCGACGAGATCCATGCCCAGATCCAGCAATACCTGCTGGTGCAACTGGCCACCAGCGTCGTGGTGGGCGTGCTGACCGGCCTCGCGTTCTTTGCGCTCGGCCTCAATCATTCCCTGGTCTGGGCGATCCTCGCTGGCGTGACCAACCTCATCCCCTACCTCGGCTCGGTCGTGGTCGGCCTGACGTCCGCGGTTGTCGGCGTGGTCCAGTTCGAGTCGCTCGACCGCGGCCTGATCATCGGCGCGAGCTC
>JBDTNU010000479.1:0-3368 GCA_039933535.1 Caldimonas sp.
CTCGTCGAACTCGGGCCAGAGGAAGCTGTCGTTCTCGGCTTCGATCAGATCTTCGTAGCAGAGCAGGCCGGGAATCTTGCTCGCCGCCGGCATGTGCGCGCGGTCGGTCATCGCGACGAAATGCTTCACGGTTTTCAGCCGTGCCGCCACCGCCTCCACCAGCGGCAGGAAGGTCAGGTCGAAGAACAGCGCCTGGTCTTCGGCATGGTCGGCGATGTAGACCACCTGGTCAGGATGCAGGCGCGGATTGAGGGTGTGCAGCACCGCCCCCGAGCCCGAGGCGGCGTAGTAGACCTCGAGATGCCGATACCCGTTCCACGCCAGCGTGGCCACGCGCTCGCCGCTCTTGATGCCGAGCCCCGCCAGCGCGTTGGCCATGCGGCGCGACCGTGCCGCGATCTCGCGAAAGGTCGTGCGATGGATGTCGCCCTCGACGCGCCGCGACACCACCTCCTGCTCGCCGTGATGTCGCTCCGCGTGCACGAGCAGCGAAGAGATCAGCAGCGGGAGCTGCATCATGGAACCGTTCATCTTGCCTCCGTTGTCGTTGTCGTTTGTCGTGAAGCCGCGGTGGATACCGCAGGCGATTCAGGGCGTGGTTGAAAGCGGCTTCAGGTCGCCGCAGGAGGCACCCATCCACTTGCCGTTCAGCGTCGTCCTGGAGAGCCGGGGCGGCGTCATCGACGAGAGCGTCGACGACACCGTCATCGTGTAGCTGTCAGTCCCCGAGAAGACGATCTCGCCGTCGCTCTCGACCTTCAGCGAGGGGCAGCTCGAGTGGAACTTCCAGGTGCTGCCGGTGCGCGTCGAATAGTCGGTCTTGCAGCCGGCGGCCTCCGCCTGCAACCGGCCGGAGGCGAGCGACTCCTTCGTCATGCAGACGCGCGTGGCACCGTCCTCGCCCATGGAAACGCCACGCTGTTTCATCATCGCCTCCATCCGGGCGCGCGCTTCGGGCGGCAGGTTCTTCATGCGGTCGGCTGGCGCCGGGGCCTTCTTGCCGTTGACCTCGCGCTCCGAATGAACCTCCCACAAGCCCGGCTTGATCGGCGGCGTCTGCGCGATGGCGAGTGAGCTCACGAGGGATGCGGCGAGGACGCAGGAAATGCGGAAGGCGGATAGGCCCATGGTCGAAGTCACTCCAGAGCTTGTCGGCGCGCAGCCGGCGCGTCGGCAGAAGCGGCATTTTGCAGTGTCGCGGCTGCAGTGATCCCGCAGCCGACCCTAGGTCTCGAAGTCGTTCGGCTGCAGCACGATCGGCTGGCCGTGCGGCGTGCGGTCGGCGGCGTGGTCCCACGCCGCGCGCAGACCGGCCAGCTCGGCGTCGCTGCCGGCCTGCTTGGCCATGACCAGGGTTTCGAGCGCCGCGACCCAGTGCCGGTAGTAGGTGTCGCCGAGGTCGGGATCGCCTTGCGCCTGCGCGGCCTCGATCTGCGCCGCGAGTGCCGCTGCCCATTCCTTCCACGTGAAGAGGCCGTGCTCGTGCAAGGCGAGCGCCATCGCGAACGCTTGCGCTTGCCAGGGCTCGCGAAACAGCGGCCCGTCGGCGTCCCGCGGCAGAAGGGGCAGGACGGCGAGGTCGTCGATCTTCATGCCGGCTCGAGGTACGGCTCCCAGGCGTCGAAGGACACGCCGACGTCCTGCCGATCTGCACGGGCATCGAGCACGACGCAGTAGAGCCAATGCGGCTGCTCGCCGAGGCCGAGCGCGTGGGCGTCGGCGAAGACGTGCACGCCGTGGATGCGCTCGATGGTGGCGAGACAGCCGCGCGCATAGCCGGGCAGTCGCGTGTGGTGGTTCGGTCGATCGGAGCGGATCCGGACGCGGTCGCCGATGGCGAATCGCGCTGGCGCTTCGGCCGGCCGAAGCGTCGGCGCGCCCTTGGCGAGAACGCCGGCGACGTCGCCTTCGTGCAGCACGCGCTGCACCGGTGCAGCCTGCCGCTTCATCTTGCCGGAGGCGATCTCACCGGCGTCGGCAAGACCGTGTTCGACGAGCATCTTCTCGAGCGCCGCGAGCCAGATCCGCCAATAGTCGAGCCTGGCGTAGTCCGGCAAGGTCTCGCGCGCGGCACGGCTCATGTCGATGTTCCACGTGCCGGTAGCGCCCATCGCCAGGGTCAGCGCCATGGCGCGCGCTTCCCAGGCGGCGTGGAAAGGCTCGCCCTCCGGTTCGTCGGCGATCGCGGCGCGGTTGGGCCGGCCACCGAGGTCCGCGTGGGTGACGTAACTCATCGGCCATCCGGCGACAGCGCCAGCCCGGTGCCGATCATCGAGTCCCGTGTCACGAGCTCGCTGAGTGCGGTTTCGTCGAGCGCCTCGGTTCCTGCCGGGCGCTGCGGGATCACGAGATAGCGCACTTCGGCGGTCGAATCCCAGACCCGGATCGCCGTGCTCGCCGGCAGCGCGACGCCGAAATCGGCGAGCACGCCGCGCGGGTCGGCGACGGCGCGCGAGCGGTAGGGCGCGCTCTTGTACCAGACCGGCGGCAGGCCGAGCACCGGCCATGGATAGCAGCTGCACAGCGTGCAGACGACGAGGTTGTGCTGCGCGTCGGTGTTCTCGAGCGCGACCATGTATTCGCCTTGCCGGCCGCTGTAGCCGAGCGAAGCGATCGCCGCCGTCGCGTCGCGCATGAGCCACTCGCGATAGCCCGCATCGACCCATGCGCGAGCGACGACGCGGGCGCCATTGCGCGGGCCGATGCGCGTCTGGTAGGTGTCGATCAGCGCGTCGAGCGCGGCCGGCTCGAGATAGCCTTTTTCGCTGAGCAGCGACTCGAGGGCGCGCACGCGCAGGTCCATCTCGCCGAGCTCGCTGTGCTCGTGGTCGTGGCCGTGGTCATGCTCGTGTGGATGGCCATGCGCCGGATCGTCGTCCCCGGGGTTCGCGCTCATTCAGCCATCCTAAACCCCAGCGTCTACGAGAGCTTCAGTTCCCAGGTCTCGCCAATCAGCTTGTGTCCGAAGCTCTCGTGCGGCTCGCTCTTCGTCAGCACGTAGCCGTTGCGTGCGTAGATGGCGCGTGCGGCGAGCAGGATGCTGTTGGTCCAGAGCACGATTCGCCGATAGCCCTTGGCGCGCGCGAAGCGCTCGCACTCGTCGACCAGGCGTGCGCCGATGCCGAGACCGCGCGCCGTCGGCTCGACCAGCAGCATGCGCAGCTGCGCCGTACCCGCGACGACGGCGTTGTGCTTCGCCTCGTCGCGCGCCTGCACCAGGAACACGCAGCCGACGTTCGTGCCGCCGCGCTCGGCGATCCAGCAGGCCTCGCGCGCCGCGTCGAAGCGCTCGACGAAGTCGGCGGCGATGCGCGCGACCAGCGCCTCGAAGCGCAGGTCCCACGCGTACTCTTCTGCGTAGAGAGCGC
>JBDTNU010000480.1:0-3363 GCA_039933535.1 Caldimonas sp.
TACGTGTCGTTCGGCGTGGTCGTCGTGTACCTGGTCTTCCTGGCCATCATGGGCGTGCCGCGCGGCCTGTGGCGCTTTTTCGGCTTCGACGATTTCAGGCGGATCGCGGCGGCCTGCGTGGTGGCCGGATTGATCTGCGCGGTCGCGATCCTCATGGCGCAGCTCACGGCCGTGGCCCGCGCCGTGCTGCTCCTGCATCCTCTGTTCTGCGTCGTGGCATTGAGCCTGACGCGGATGATCTATCGCCTGGTCGCCGAGCAGGCACGCACCCGCGTCGAAGGAGCCGAAGGCGAACCGCGCCGCGCCATCGTGCTCGGCGCCGGCGAGGCGGGACGGCGTCTGGTCGCCGGCATCCATCGACGCGACGGCTGGACCGTGCTCGCGCTGCTCGACGACGATCCGGCCAAGCAGGGCTTGCGCATCGCCGGGGTCACGGTCACGGGGCCGCTGCCCGATCTCCTGAAGCCGCACGTTCTTGCCGGGGCGACGCACGTCGTCATCGCCTTGCCCGGCGCCACGGCCGAGCGACAGGCCCTGGCACTGGATCTGGCACGACAAACCCGATTGCCGGTGCTGACGGTTCCGAGCCGGAGCGAATTGCAACCCCAGCCGATGACGACGTCCTGAGGGCTTCGCCGCCAACGGGCGACTTGCGTTCGCCCGCCGATCAGCGTTCCGCCAGCGCCGCCGAAGCCTCGGCGTTGACCTCGGCCGCCGAGCGGTACTCGGGGACCAGATTCCGGAGCTGCCTGAGCATCGCGCCGGGATCGTTGGCGTCGCACGCGCTGCGCAGGGACTCGAGCATCTTGTCGAGCAGCGCCGGCTCCACGTAGCGCTCCCGCGCGCACATGATCCGCGGGTGGCCGCTCGGCACCACGCTCTCGCCGATCAGCAGTTCCTCGTAGAGCTTTTCGCCAGCGCGCAGGCCGACGTATTCGATCGCGATGTCGCCGTCCGGATCGTCGGCCGTGCGCTCGCTCAGCCCCGACAGGTGGATCATGGTTCGCGCCAGATCGGCAATGCGCACCGGCTCGCCCATGTCGAGCACGAACACATCGCCGCCGCGTGCCATGGCGCCCGCTTGCAGCACGAGCTGTGCCGCTTCGGGAATGAGCATGAAGTAGCGAACGATGTCGGGGTGCGTGATCGTGACCGGGCCACCCTGTTCGATCTGCCGCTTGAAGAGCGGCACGACCGACCCCGACGAGCCGAGCACGTTGCCGAAGCGGACCATCGAGAACACGGTCCTTGCGCCGCTGCGCATCGCCGCTGCCTGGAAGACGAGCTCGGCAGCGCGCTTCGAGGCGCCCATCACATTGGTCGGGCGCACCGCCTTGTCGGTCGAGATCAGCACGCAGGTTTCGGCACCGGCCTCGAGCGCGGCGCGCGACACGACCAGGGAGCCGAAGACGTTGTTGCGCAGGCCTTGCTGCATGTTCGACTCGACCATCGGCACATGCTTGTAGGCAGCGGCGTGGTAGATCGTCTGCACGCCCTGGGTGCGCAGCAGGGCGCGCACGAGCCCTTCGTCTTGGGACGAGCCCAGGCAGGCCGAGATCGCCAGGGTGCGCGAGGTCTCGCGCAGTTCATGCTCGATCGTGTAGAGCGCGAACTCGGAGTGGTCGAGCAGCACGAGCTTGCTCGGCCCCTGCGTGGCGATCTGGCGACACAGCTCGCTGCCGATCGAGCCGCCCGCGCCGGTGACGAGCACGACCTTGCCGGTGATGTTGCGGGCGAACAGGGCCGGGTCGGGCGGCACCGCGTCGCGCCCCAGCAGGTCGGCGACATCGACCTCGCGGATGTCGCCCAGGCCGGCCTTGCCGTCGACCAGGTCGAACAGGCCGGGCAGGATTTTCACGGGGAGCCCCGCGCCCTCGACACGCTCGATCAGGCGCCGCTTCTGCGCCGAGCTCGCCGAGGGAATGGCGACCACGATCTGCTCGACGTCGTGGCGAAAGATCGCGTCGTCGAGCGCAGTGGGCGAGTAGACCGGCAGCCCGGCGACGATCTTGCCTTGCAGGTCGGAACGGTCATCCAGAAAGCAGACCGCGGCATGGTCGGGGCTGATCTGCATCGCCTGCGCCAGTTGTGCGCCTGCGCCGCCCGCGCCGTAGATGGCCATGCGCAGCCGGTGCCGGCCCGACTGCTTCAAGCCGCGTCGGAGCAGTGCGCGCGCGATGAAGCGCGAGGTGATGACGTAGGCGAACGCGACGAACCAGAAGATCGGCAGCGCCGAGCGCGGCAGCAGCGTGAGCTGGAAGGCCCACGCCAGGACGCTCGCGACGAAGACCACCGCGGCCAGCGCCGCGCTCGAGGCGACGACCACGCGCAGGTCGATGTAGCGGACGACGGTTCGATAAAGGCCGGCCACGCCGAGTGCCGGCAGCGTGAGCAGGGCCAGGCAGACCTGGACGACGGGCGCCATGCCGATCGCCGACTCGATCGAGCCGAGCCTGAAGGCCACTGCGATGAGCATGCACAGCGGCAGGAAGACCGCGTCGCCGCCGAGCATGATCGCGAACTTGGTTTGCGGCGACAGCGCCGCAAGCCGCGCTGCCGCCTTGACGATCGACCAGGAAGCGCGGGCAGGCATGTGGCTCAGATCTCCTGCGCCGGGCCGTTGCCGGCCTTGTAGCGGAAGGCGAGAACAAAGAGCGGTGCGTAGGCGATCGTCACGCCGATGGCCCCGTCGAGCAGGCCGAGCGCGACGGCCACGGCGATCGGGAACAGCCAGAGTGCGGTGATCGCCACGAAGGCGATCGACACCACCTTGTGCGAGCGCCACTTGCGGGCGGCGTACTGGTAGGCATGGCTGCGATGCGCCTCATTGAAGCGCTCGCCGCGGGCGACCCGCCGAACCAGCGTGATCGTCGAGTCGACCATGAACGCGCCGACAAGGATGACCCAGCTCCAGAACAGGTGCGGCGTGGCACGCGCGCTCCAGAGCGCGAGCGTCGCGATCATGCAGCCCAGAAAACCGCTGCCGGCGTCGCCCATGAAGATGCGCGCCGGCGGGAAATTCCAGACCAGGAAGCCGGCGACGCAGGCCGCGAAAGCCACGGCGAGAGGCCAATCGCCCTGGGGCTGCGTGAGCCACCAGACGAACGCGCCGCCCAGTGACACGCTGATCGCCTCGAGGCTGGCGATGCCGTCGATGCCGTCCATGAAGTTGAACTGGTTGATCGACCATACGAGATGCAACCCGGAAACGACGATGGCGCCGACACCGAGATTGACGACCACGCCGAAGATCGGCACCGGCGGCAGCGGGCCGATCCAGGCGATGACCCACGCGGCTGCCAGGAGGTGGCCGGCGAAGCGCCAGCGCGCGGGCAGGGGGCGGCGATCGTCGAGGAAGCCGAG
>JBDTNU010000481.1:0-3351 GCA_039933535.1 Caldimonas sp.
TGTCGATCATCGCCCTCATCGGCGTGTTCCTCCTGATCGGCATCGTCAAGAAGAATGCGATCCTGATCATCGACTTCGCGCTCGAGGCCGAACGTGGTCGTGGCCTCAGCCCGCTCGCTGCGGTGCGCGAGGCCTGCCTGCTGCGCTTCCGGCCGATCCTGATGACGACGCTGGCCGCGGCCCTCGGCGCCCTACCGCTGGCGATCGGCTTCGGCGACGGCGCCGAGCTGCGCCAGCCGCTGGGCGTGGCCATCATCGGCGGCTTGATCGCGAGCCAGCTGCTCACGCTCCTGACCACGCCGGTCGTCTATCTCCTGCTCGACAAGCTGCGCCGCCGTGGCGCCGACGAGCGCCACCTGAGCCGTGGCGGCGAGGTCCTCGCCGCCACCGGAGCCGCATGAACATTCGTCCTGCCTTCGCCATGCCGCCGTGGTCGCGAACCGTGCTCGTCATCGCAGCGGCTGCAGCGCTCGGCGCGTGCTCGGTCGGTCCTGCCTACCAACGCCCGAGCGCCCCTACATCGCCGGCCTACAAGGAAGCGGAATCGGGATGGCTGCCCGCCGCGCCCGCCGATGCGCTCGATCGCGGCGACTGGTGGACCCTGTTCGGCGATGCCGAGCTGAACCGCCTGGCGCCACAGGTCGAGGTCTCGAACCAGAACGTGGCCGCGGCCGTCGCCGCGTATGCGCAGGCACGCGCCCTGGTGCGCGAGCAGCGCGCGGCCTTGTTTCCTGGCGTGGGTCTCGACGGCAGCGTGGCCCGCTCCGGTGGCGGCAGCGGCGACGGCGCAAGAAGCACCGGCAACTCGTTTCAGCTGGGCCTCGGCGCGAGCTGGGAGCCCGATGTCTGGGGCCGGCTCGGTCTCGCCGTGACGAGCGCGCAAGCCGGCGCCCAGGCGAGCGAAGCCGACCTGGCCGCGGCCAGGCTCTCGGCGCAAGCGCTGCTCGCGACCGACTACTTCGCGCTGCGCGAGGCCGACGCAGAAGCCGCCCTGCTGCGCAGCACCGTCGAAGGCTACGAGCGCGCGCTCAAGATCACGCAGAACGGCTACGACGCCGGCATCGTCGCCAAGACCGACGTGCTCCAGGCCCAGACCGCGCTCGCCAACGCGCGGGCCGACCTCGCCTCTCTGATCGCCCAGCGCGCGCAGCTCGAACATGCGATCGCGGTGCTGGTCGGCCAGGCGCCCGCCAACTTCAGTCTCGCCGCGGCCGAGTGGACCATGACCGTGCCGGCGGTCCCGCTCGGCGTGCCGTCGACGTTGCTGCAGCGACGGCCCGACATCGCCTCGGCGGAGCGCGCCGTCGCCGCTGCCAACGCACAGATCGGCATCCAGCGCTCGGCCTACTTCCCGAGCTTCTCGTTGAGCGGCTCCTACGGCCTTGCATCGAGTCGCGTCGGCGACCTGTTCAACGCGTCGAGCAGCCTGTGGTCGATCGGCTTTTCGGTGGCGCAGACGATCTTCGACGCCGGCGCGATACGGGCCCGCGTGGCCGGCGCCGAGGCCGCGCGCGATGCGTCGACGGCCCGCTACCGGCAGACCGTGCTGACCGCCTTCCAGGCGGTCGAGGACCAGCTCAGCGCGACCCGCGCGCTGGGCGAGCAGGAAGCGCTGCGTCGCCAGGCTTCGGCCGCCGCCGACCTGACCGAGCAGCAGCTTCTCAATCGCTATCGCGCCGGCCAGGTGAGCTACACCGACGTGGTGACGGCACAGGCTTCGGCGCTCAGTGCGCGGCGCACGCTGGTGCAGCTGGTCAACAGCCGCCAGGCGAGTGCCGTCGCCTTGATCCAGGCGCTCGGTGGCGGCTGGCGCGCGCCCGACGGTCCGAGTATCGAAACACCCTAGGGGCTTGCCGGGGGCAGTCCGCCAGAATGCCCGCTCAGCAGAGAGAAGAGCGAGCGGGGAGCGATGGAAAAGACCTGGTTGAAGCAGTATCCCGCCGGCGTGCCCGCGGAGATCGACGTGAAGCAGTATGCGTCGCTCGTCGCGCTGCTCGACGAGAGCTTCCGCCGCTACGCCGATGCGGTCGCCTACAAGTTCATGGGCAAGTCGATCAGCTTCAGGAAGGTCGACGAGGCTTCGATCGCTTTCGCAGCCTGGCTCCAGGCACAAGGCCTGGTCAAGGGCGATCGGGTCGCCGTTATGATGCCGAACGTGCCGCAGTACCCGGTCGCGGTCGCGGGCATCCTGCGCGCCGGTCTGGTGGTGGTCAACGTCAATCCGCTCTACACGCCGCGCGAGCTCGAGCACCAGCTCAAGGACTCGGGCGCGAAGGCGATCGTCGTCATCGAGAACTTCGCCTCGGTGCTGGCCCAGGTGATGGCCGCGGTGCCTACCAAGCTGGTCGTGCTCGCCTCGATGGGCGACATGCTCGGCTTTCCGAAGTCGACGATCGTCAACTACGTCGTCCGCAACGTGAAGAAGATGGTGCCCGCCTTCGACCTGCCGGGGGCGGTGCGCTTCAACGACGCGCTGTCGGCGGGGCGCGGCAAGAGCTTCAAGCCGGCGCAGGTCGGGCCCGACGACATCGCGGTCCTCCAATACACCGGCGGCACCACCGGCGTGAGCAAGGGCGCGGTGCTGCTGCATCGCAACCTCGTCGCCAATATCCTTCAGGCCGAAGCCTGGTACCAGCCGGCGCTGAAGAAGATCCCCAAGGGCGAGCAGGTGGTGACGATCTGCGCCTTGCCGATCTATCACATCTTCGGCTTCAACACGAACATGATGCTGGCCATGCGCATGGGCGGCGCGAACATCCTGATCGCCAATCCGCGCGACCTTCCGGGAGTCTTCAAGGAGCTGCGGGGCGAGAAGTTCCACAGCTTCCCGGCCGTCAACACGCTGTTCAACGCGATGGCCAATCACCCCGACTTCGGCTCCGTCGACTGGAGCGGCCTCGTCATCTCGGTGGGCGGCGGCATGGCGGTGCAGAGCGCCACCGCGAAGCTCTGGCTCGAGAAGACGGGCTGTCCGATCGTCGAGGGCTATGGTCTTTCGGAGACCTCGCCCTCGGCCAGCTGCAACCCGGTCGACAGCACCGCCTACAGCGGCAACATCGGCCTGCCGATGCCCAGCACCGACATGAAGCTGCTCGACGACGACGGCAACGAGGTGCCGCTGGGCGAGCGTGGCGAGATCGCCATCAGGGGCCCGCAGGTGATGGCCGGCTACTGGCAGCGCCCCGACGAGACCGCCAAGGTCATGACCGCGGATGGCTTCTTTCGAAGCGGCGACATCGGCGTGGTCGACGAGCGCGGCTATTTCAAGATCGTCGACCGCAAGAAGGACATGATCTTGGTGAGCGGCTTCAACGTCTATCCGAACGAGGTCGAAGACGTGGTCACGCAGAT
>JBDTNU010000482.1:0-3348 GCA_039933535.1 Caldimonas sp.
AACAAGATCACGCCGGCCGACATCTCCGACCCGCAGGAGGTGATCGCGCGCGCCCAGGCCTTGAGCCGCGAGCTGTCGACCGCCATCCTGCCGGGCTTCGAGGCGCTGGTGTTCAAGGCGTCGCGCGGGATCGAGGACATCTACGAGCTGACCTACATCCGCAAGGACGGCAGCCGCTTTCCCGCCGTCGTCTCGGTCACGGCGCTGCGCGACGCGCAGAAAAGCATCATCGGCTACCTTCTGATCGGCACCGACAACACGGCGCGCAAGCACGTCGAGGCGGCCCAGGCATTGCTCGACCAGCGCCTGCGCGACCAGCAGTTCTATACCCGCTCGCTGATCGAATCGAACATCGACGCGCTGATGACGACCGACCCGAAAGGCATCATCACCGACGTCAACCAGCAGATGATCGAGCTCACCGGGCGCACCCGCGACGAGCTGATCGGCGCGCCGTGCCGCAATTTCTTCACCGAGCCCGACCGCGCCGATGCCGCGATCGAGCGGGTACTCACAGAGGACCGGGTGAGCGACTACGAGCTGACGGTGCTCGCGCGCAACGGCCAGAAGACGGTGGTCTCCTACAACGCGGCGACCTTCCACAACCGCGACCGCGAGCTGCAGGGCGTGTTCGCCGCGGCACGCGACATGACCGAGCGCAAGCTCATCGAGCGCACCCTCGAGGAGAAGAACGTCGAGCTGGAACATGCCAGCTTGATGAAGTCCGAGTTCCTGGCGACCATGTCGCACGAGCTGCGCACGCCGCTCAACGCCATCATCGGCTTCTCGGAGGCGCTCCAGGACGGGCTTGTCGGCAAGCTGAGCGACGTCCAGCAGGAATACATCGGCGACATCTTCACGAGCGGGCAGCACCTGCTGTCCCTGATCAACGACATCCTCGACCTGTCCAAGGTCGAGGCAGGGATGATGGCCCTCGAGCTCGAGGCGGTCGACGTGAATGCGCTGCTTGCGAACAGCCTGTCGATCGTCAGGGAAAAGGCGGTCGACCATCGCATCCACCTCGACCTCGAGGTCGACGCGCACCTCGGGACGCCGCTGCTGGACGTGCGCAAGACCAAGCAGATCGTCTACAACATGCTCTCGAATGCCGTCAAGTTCACGTCCAACGGCGGCGGCGTGACGGTGCGGGCGCGGCGCGTTTCACGCAGCACGGTCGGCAGGCTGAGCGGGGGCTGGCCGACACATGGCTTCGACCTGGCCGACAGCGAATACCAGGAGTTTCTGGAGATCTCGGTTCGCGATACTGGCATCGGCATTTCCAGGCAGAACATGGCCAAGCTGTTCCTGGCCTTCAGCCAGATCGACAGCAGCCTGGCGCGCAAGTTCGAAGGCACGGGCCTCGGCCTGGCGATGGTGAAGCAGTTGTCCGAGCTGCACGGCGGTTCAGTGGCCGTCGCCAGCGAGGAAGGCGAGGGCACGCTCTTCGCGGTCTGGCTGCCGTTGCGGGCTGTCGATCCCACGGCGGTGACTCCGCTGCCGCGCATCTTCGGCGATTCGACCCTCGATGCGCTCGAAAGCAAGGAGCGCGTGGCCCTGGTGGTCGAAGACGACGATGCAGCCGCGGAACTGATCCGCCTGCTGCTCGTGGCGGAAGGCTTCACCGTGATGCGCGCCGCCAGTGCCGAAGTCGCACTCGGGATGGCGGTGCTGCAGCCCCTGAACCTGATCACGCTCGATATCCAGTTGCCGGGAATCGACGGCTGGGGGTTCTTGCTGCAACTCCGCGAGATTCCCGAGCTGGCCGGCGTGCCGGTGGTGGTCATTTCCGGCACCGCCGAGAACAACCTGGCGCTGGCGCGCGGCGCCGCCGGCGTGCTGCAAAAGCCGATCAGCCGTGCCCAACTGAAATTCTCGCTCGCCGACCTGGGGCTCAATGCCAGCGAGCAGCACATGCGCACGATCCTGGTCGTCGACGACGATCCCAAGGCGGTGGAAGTGATCGCTGCGTTCCTGCCGGCGCCTGCCTACGCGGTCGTGCGCGCCTACGGCGGCACCGAGGCGATCGCGCTGGCGCAGCGCCTCAGGCCGGACCTGATCCTGCTCGACCTGATGATGCCGGAAGTGACCGGCTTCGAGGTCGTCGAAGTGCTGCAGCGTCATGCCGATACGGCGCGCATCCCGATCATCATCGTGACCGCCAAGCAGATCTCGCCGCAAGACATGGCTCAGCTCAACTGCAACCCGGGCAACGTCATCCCCGTCGTGCAGAAGGCCGGGTTCAACCGGGTCAATTTCGTGGCCGAGGTCAGACGCGCCTTGCAGCTGCACTAGAGAACACACATGGCGAAGATTCTGGTCATCGAAGACAACGCCGCCAACCTGAAACTGGCCTCGCTGCTGCTTCACAACGCCGGCCATACGGCGATGCTCGCCGGGGATGCCGAGAGCGGGCTGGCCCTGGCGCGCAGCGAGCAGCCCGACCTGATCCTGATGGACATCCAGCTGCCGGGGATGGACGGGCTGGCGGCGACCGCCCTGCTCAAGCAGGATCCCGTGACGGCGGCCATACCCGTGATCGCGCTGACCGCGCTGGCCATGAAAGCCGACGAGGAGAAGAGCCGGATCGCCGGCTGTGACGGCTACATCGCCAAGCCCCTTCGGTATCAGGAGCTCTATGCGGTGATCGACACCTTGCTGGCACGTGAAGATCCCTTTGGCGGCCCCGACGTCAATCCCTTTCTCGGGACGCGATAACGCGAGGGACCCGGGGCGCGCACGTCGCGCCTGCGAGGCGCGCAGAGGCCGTCGGGCGCGCCGTCGATAATTCGCGCATGTCGGTCGAAATCGAAAAAGAAGTACGTCGTCGTCGCACCTTCGCCATCATCTCCCACCCCGATGCCGGCAAGACGACGCTCACTGAAAAGCTGCTCCTCTTCTCTGGCGCGATCCAGATCGCCGGCAGCGTCAAGGCGCGCAAGGCGAGCCGCCACGCGACCTCGGACTGGATGGAGATCGAAAAACAGCGTGGCATCTCGGTCGCCTCCTCGGTGATGCAGATGGAGTACCGAGGCTGCGTCATCAACCTGCTCGACACGCCCGGCCACCAGGACTTCTCCGAAGACACCTACCGCGTGCTGACGGCCGTCGATGCGGCACTGATGGTGATCGATGCCGCCAACGGCGTCGAGCCGCAGACGCGGCGCCTGTTGCAGGTCTGCCGGGCGCGCAACACGCCGATCCTCACCTTCGTCAACAAGATGGACCGCGAGGTGCAGGAGCCTCTGGTGCTGATGGACGAGATCGAGCGCGAGCTCGGCATGGAAGTCGTTCCGTTCACCTGGCCGGTCGGCATGGGCAAGCGCTTCCACGGCGTGATGGACCTGCGCG
>JBDTNU010000483.1:0-3347 GCA_039933535.1 Caldimonas sp.
AGCTACCGGCTGTTCGATCCGCGCATCCGCGATTGACGCCGAGCACGATGACGACCACGACCTCCGCCCTCGCCCCACCCGTCGTCGCCCGGCGCGGTCGCTGGCTGCGCAAGCATCCGACCCTGATCCTGGGCGCGCCAATGCTGGTCGCCGTCGCCCTGGTCTCGATCGGCGCGCCGTGGCTCGCGAGCTTCGACCCGCTGGACATCGATCCGCTGGCGCGATTGCAACCGCCGTCGGCAGAACACCTCTTCGGCACCGACGCGCTCGGCCGCGACGTCTTCAGCCGGGCCGTCTGGGGCGGCCGCGTCTCGCTGATCGTCGGCCTCACGGTCGCGCTGCTCTCGACCGCGATCGGCGTCGTGCTCGGCCTGATCGCCGGCTTCGTCAGGCCGCTCGAAGGTCCGGTGATGCGCGTGATGGATGGGCTGATGGCGATCCCGGGCGTCCTGCTCGCGATCGCACTGATGGCGGTGACGCGGGCCAGCCTCACGACGGTGATCGTCGCGATCACGGTGCCCGAGGTGCCGCGCGTCGTCCGCCTGGTGCGCTCGCTCGCCCTCACCTTGCGCGAGCAGCTCTTCGTCGAGGCCGCGCACGCCATCGGCACGCGGCTGCCGCTCGTCCTGTGGCGCCACGTGCTGCCCAACATGATGGCGCCGCTGATCGTGCAGGCGACCTTCGTCGCCGCTGCGGCCGTGCTCGTCGAGGCGTCGCTCTCGTTCCTGGGCGTCGGCGTGCCGGGGCAGACGCCGAGCTGGGGGAACATGATGGCCGAGGGCCGCAACTTCGTCGCCGTCGCGTTCCACATCATCCTGTATCCAGGCATCCTGCTCGCCCTCACGGTGCTGGCGATCAACCTGCTCGGCGACGGCTTGCGCGATGCGCTCGATCCACGCCTGGCACGGCAGCTCTGAAACCGCGATGAACGCGACCGTCGAAGCGAACTCGAAGGCGCCCCCAGGTGCGGCGCCGCTGCTCGAGGTCGACGACCTGCGCACCCATTTCGACACCGTCGCCGGCACCGTGCGCTCCGTCGACGGCGTGTCGTGGCGGCTCGAGGCCGGGCAGACGCTCGGCATCGTCGGCGAGTCGGGTTGCGGCAAGAGCGTCACTGCCTTGTCGATCCTGCGCCTCGTTCCAGTGCCACCGGCACGCCACGGCGGCAGCATCCGCTATCGCGGCGTAGATCTGCTTCGTCTTCGTGAACGGCAGATGCGCCAGATCCGCGGTAACCGCATCTCGATGATTTTCCAGGAGCCCATGACCTCGCTCAACCCGGTGCTGAGCATCGGCCGCCAGATCGCGGAGACGGTGACCGTGCATCAGAAGGTCGGCCGGCGCGAGGCGCGCGAGCGCTCGGTCGAGATGCTGCGCCTGGTGCAGATCGCGGAGCCGGGACGCCGCGTGGCCGAGTATCCGCACCAGCTTTCCGGCGGCATGCGCCAGCGCGTGATGATCGCGCTCGCACTGTCCTGCAAGCCCGAGGTGCTGATCGCCGACGAACCGACCACGGCCCTCGACGTCACGATCCAGGCCCAGATCCTCGAGCTGCTGCGTGGCCTGCAACGGCAGCTCGGCATGGGCATCGTCATGATCACGCACGACCTCGGCGTGGTGGCCGAATCCTGCGACCGCGTGGTCGTGATGTACGCCGGCCGCAAGGTGGAAGAAGCGTCCACGCTCGATCTGTTCGACCGGCCGCTGCATCCCTACACGCGGGCGCTGATGGCGTCGATGCCGTCGATGAATGCGACGACGAAGCGTCTCGCCGAAATCCCGGGCATGGTGCCGGCGCCCTTCGACGTCGGCCCGGGCTGTTCGTTCGCACCGCGCTGCGCGTTCGCGACAGAACGCTGCCGGCGCGAGACGCCGCTGCTGGAAGCGCATGGCGGCGATCACGTAGTCGCGTGTTTCGAAGCGACGAGGCTTTCATCATGATCGCGCCGGCAACCGCAGCGCCGCTGCTCGAAGTGCGCGGCCTCACGAAGCACTACGCCGCACCGCGCCGCTGGCTCGCCAAGCCGCGGCCCGTGGTCCAGGCGGTCGACGACGTGTCGTTCACGATCGCGCACGGCGAGACGCTCGCGCTGGTCGGTGAATCGGGCTGCGGCAAGACGACGACCGGCAAGTCGATACTGCGTCTCGTCGAGCCGACGTCAGGCTCGGTCCAGCTCGGTGGCAGAGAACTGCTGTCGCTCGACAAGGAAGAGATGCGCCAGCAACGCCGCCATCTCCAGATCATCTTCCAGGATCCCTACGCATCGCTGAACCCGCGCCTTTCGGCCGGCGAGATCGTCGCCGAGCCGATGCGCAACTTTCCTGTCGAAGGCTCGCGCAGCGCGAAGCAGCGTCGCGAACGCGCGGCCTGGTTGTTCTCCAAGGTCGGTCTTCGCGGCGAGGCGCTCGATCGCTATCCGCACGAGTTCTCGGGCGGCCAGCGCCAACGCCTCGGCATCGCCCGGGCGCTGGCGCTGCAACCCAGGCTGATCGTCTGCGACGAGCCGGTATCGGCGCTCGACGTCTCGGTGCAGGCCCAGGTGATCAATCTGCTGACCGACCTGCAGGCGGAGTTCGGCATCGCCTATCTGTTCGTCGCGCACGACCTGGCCGTCGTACGCCACATCAGCCATCGCGTCGCGGTGATGTACCTCGGCCACATCGTCGAAGTCGCCGAGCGCGAGACGCTGTTTTCTGCGCCGCGTCATCCCTACACCGAGATCCTGCTTTCGGCCGTGCCGGTGCCCGACCCGCGCCGCCATGCCCAGCGCATCCTGCTGGCCGGCGATCCGCCGAGCCCTGCCAATCCGCCGAGCGGCTGCCGCTTCCATACCCGCTGTCCGCTCGCGCAGCCGATCTGCCGCGAGCAGAAGCCGCCGCTCAGCGAGCGTGCGACGCCGGGATCGGACGGCGTCGTGCACGAGCATCTCGTCGCCTGCCACTTTCGCTGAGGTCGAAGACACGACCCGATCACGGAGATCCTCGTTTCCCGATCGTCAACCTTTCGACTTCGAGCCGCGATCCGCGGCCGCATCGACACCGGCGTCGCCGCGCATGGCGGTGAGCGGCAGCGCCACCGGCACGGTCATCGCCTGTCCCGGCCTGGTGCATCCGGTGTCGCAACAGCGACCCGGTTGCCGGTTGCGGGTGATGGCGCGCGCGGGGTCGTGCAGCACGCCACGGTCCAGCAATCGCTCGACCAACTCGACCTTGCTTCCGACCGGGTAGTTGCGCCAGATCTCGCGCTTCATCGCGGCCGGAGAACCGCCACCATGCAGACTGATCACCGAGTACCAGCCACCCTGGTAGGAGGCGGTCAGGTCCTCGATGAAGCGCGCCACCTCGAT
>JBDTNU010000484.1:0-3340 GCA_039933535.1 Caldimonas sp.
AGTACCTGTTCATCACGCTGTTCCGCGCCTGCGCCGAATCGCTGGCGAGCGAGAATGCGAGTCGGCTGGCGGCGATGGAGCGCGCCGATCACAACATCAAGGACCTGCTCGAGAACCTGCAGAGCCGCTTTCGCCGACAGCGCCAGGGCTCGATCGACGAGGAGCTTTTCGATGTCACCGCAGGCTACGAAGCCCTGGCGCGCACATGAGCATACTGACGCTCAACGCCGGCTCGTCGAGCATCAAGTTCGCGATCTATCGGCAGGTTCCGGCCCTTCGTCTTCTGCTGCGCGGCCAGGTCGATCGCATCGGACATGTCGATGCCGCGCTCGATATCGAAGTGCCAGAACGGACGGACGGCAGCGAACCGGGATCGGCACGCCAACCCATCGCCGGTGACAGCTTCGACACCGCCGCCGCGGCACTGCTGTCGTGGCTGGAGGCGCGGCCGGAATTCGGGTCGATCACGGGCGTCGGGCACCGCGTCGTGCATGGCATGCAACACAGCGAGCCGGAACGGGTCGGCGACGCGTTGCTCGATGAGCTGCGCCGCCTGAAACCCGAAGACCCGGACCATCTGCCGGGCGAGATCCGGCTGATCGAGCTCTTGCGCCAGAGTCATCCGCAATTGCCCCAGATCGCCTGCTTCGATACCGCGTTCCACCACGACATGCCGCGTATCGCGCAGATGCTGCCGATTCCGCGCCGCTACGAGCGCGAAGGCCTTCGGCGCTACGGCTTTCACGGTCTGTCGTACGCGTACCTGGTGGAAGAACTGGTGCGCGTCGCCGGAACCGAGGCGGCGCAAGGCCGTGTCGTCCTCGCGCATCTGGGCGGCGGCGCCAGCCTTGCCGCCGTTCATGGCGGCCGTTGCATCGACACCAGCATGGCATTCACACCGACGGCCGGTCTGCCGATGGCGACGCGTTCTGGCGATCTGGATCCCGGCATCGCGGCGCACCTGGCGCGGAGCGAGGCGATGACCGCAGAGCGCTTCTACGACATGGCGAATCACGAATCGGGATTGCTCGGCATCTCCGAGACGAGCGGCGACATGCGCGACCTGCTCGCCACTGAAGCGACCGACCAGCGCGCCGCCGAAGCGGTGGCCTATTTCTGCTACCAGACGAAGAAGTGGATCGGCGCATACGCCGCAGCGCTCGGCGGCCTGGACACGCTCGTGTTCGCCGGCGGCATCGGCGAACACGCGGCGCCGGTGCGCGCGCGCATCTGCGAAGGGCTCGCCTTTCTCGGCATCGAGGTCGATGCAGAGCGCAACGCGTCGCATGCACCGCTGCTCTCCGCCAGCGGCAGCCGAGTCCAGGTGCGCGTGATGCGCACTGATGAAGAAATGATGATTGCGCGCGCCGTTGTCCGTGCGATCGCGCGAGCCGCGACGGCAGAACCTCGAGACGAACCCGGATCCAACCCGCCATGAGCACCCCTACCTTGACATCGGACCAGTGCCGGCGCATCGACGCCTACTGGCGAGCCGCGAACTACCTGTCGGTCGGACAGATCTACCTCTACGACAACCCGCTCCTGCGGCGGCCGCTCGCGCTCGCCGACATCAAGCACATGCTGCTCGGGCACTGGGGCACGACGCCTGGGCAGAACTTCATCTACGCGCACCTGAACCGGGTCATCAAGCAGTACGACCTCGACATGATCTACGTCTCCGGGCCTGGGCACGGCGGGCCCGCCGTTGTCGCGAACACGTATCTCGAGGGTACCTACAGCGAGGTCTACCCGGACATCAGCCAGGACGAAGCCGGCTTGCAGAAGCTGTTCCGGCAGTTCTCCTTTCCCGGCGGCATTCCGAGTCACGCGTCGCCCGAATGCCCGGGTTCGATCCACGAGGGCGGCGAGCTCGGCTATTCGCTGAGCCATTCCTTCGGCGCGGTGTTCGACAACCCCGACTTGATCGTCGCCTGCGTCGTCGGCGACGGCGAAGCCGAGACCGGGCCACTCGCCACGGCATGGCATTCGAACAAGTTCCTCGATCCGGTCTCGGACGGGGCCGTGCTGCCGATCCTGCACCTGAACGGCTACAAGATCGCCAACCCGACCGTGCTCGCGCGCATCACGCGCGAAGAGCTGGAGCAGTTGCTGCGTGGCTACGGCTGGACGCCGCTGTTCGTTGCCGGCCATGAGCCAGACTTGATGCACGAAGCTATGGCCACGGCGCTGGACCTGTCGATCGAGCAGATCCGCAGCATCCAGAAAGAGGCCCGCGCTACCGGCAAGGCGATTCGCCCGCGCTGGCCGATGATCGTGCTCGATTCGCCGAAAGGCTGGACCGGGCCGAAAGTGGTCGACGGGCTGCAGATCGAAGGCACCTTCCGCGCCCATCAGGTGCCGATCACCGACCCGGCCACGCACCCGGGTCACCTCGCCTTGATCGACGCCTGGCTCAAGAGTTACCGCGCCGAGGAACTGTTCGACGAGCAGGGCCGGCTGATCCCTGAACTGGCCGAGCTCGCGCCAGTCGGCACGCGACGCATGGGTGCCAATCCGCACGCCAACGGCGGCCTCCTGCTGCGCGACCTGCATCTGCCGGACTTTCGCGACTACGCGTGCGAAGTGCCCGTGCCCGGGGCCCCGGGCATCGGCGACACGCACGTGCTCGGCCCCTTCCTGCGCGACGTCGTGAAGTGGAACGACGCGCAACGCAACTTCCGCGTCTTCGGCCCCGACGAGACGCTCTCCAACGGGCTGGCGGCGCTCTTCGAAGTCACGCAACGCCAGTGGGACGCGGCGACCGAGCCCAACGACGAGTTCCTCGCACCCACCGGCCGCGTGATGGAGATGCTCAGCGAGCACCAGTGCGAAGGCTGGCTCGAGGGCTATCTGCTGACCGGCCGGCACGGCATCTTCAACTGCTACGAAGCCTTCATCCACATCGTCGACTCGATGTTCAACCAGCACGCGAAGTGGCTGAAGGTGACTTCGCACATCCCGTGGCGTCGCAAGATCGCATCGCTGAACTACCTGCTGGCCTCGCACGTCTGGCGCCAGGACCACAACGGCTTCACGCACCAGGACCCGGGCTTCATCGACCACGTCGTCAACAAGAAGGCCGAGATCGTGCGCGTCTACCTGCCGCCCGACGCGAACTGCCTGCTGTCGGTGATGGACCATTGCCTGCGCAGCCGCCACTACGTGAACGTGGTGGTGGCCGGCAAGCACCCGGCGCCGCAATGGCTGACGATGGACGCCGCCGTCAAGCACTGCACCGAAGGCATCGGCATCTGGGAATGGGCCAGCAACGACGGCGACGAAGCACCCGATGTCGTGATGGCCTGCTGCGGCGACGTGCCGACGCTGGAGACGCTGGCGG
>JBDTNU010000485.1:0-3337 GCA_039933535.1 Caldimonas sp.
CCTTGTTGTCGCGCGCCTTCCTGATCAGGTTGGCGGTCGACAGGCCGCCGATCGTGCCGGCCGGCGCCGCGCCGTCGACGATCTCGCCCTCGGCGACGACCACGCCGATCGCATCGCCGGTGAGCTGCGGCTTGAGGCGGCCCAGGTATTCGTCGAACGAGACCTGGCGGAAGGTCTTTTCCTCGCTGTCGGGCGCGCCGCGCTGGATCATCAGAGTGCGCAGCTCGTCGCGCGTCTTCAGGCCGTCGACGAGCTTTTCGGCGAGCGCGAACTTGGCCAGGTCGCCGCCAGCCGCTGCGACGCGCGCGGGCGCGTCGTCGATGCCGCGCATGATCGAGCCGGGCGCGAGCTTGCGGCGCTTCTCGACGTCGTCGGTGTACGTCTTCCACAGCGACTCGTTGAGCGCGGTCTCGGCCTCGATCGCGGCCGCCGACGGCGCGTTGGCGATGAACGGCTCGCCATAGCTCTTGTAGGTGCCGACGCGCAGCAGGTTGACGGTGACGCCGAGCTTGTCGAGCGCGTCCTTGTAGTAGTTGCGCAGGCTGCCGAAGCCGTCGATCATGATCGACCCGAGCGGGTGCAGGTAGACCTCGTCGGCGTGCGCCGCAAGGTAGTACTGGCGCTGGTCGAACGACGAGCCCCAGGCAACCGCCTTCTTGCCGCTGGCGCGGAAGCGGTCGACGGCGGCGGCGATCTCGCGCAGCGTCGTGAAGCCGGTGGGCTGCAGGTCGTCGAGGATGAGCACGAGGCCCGTGATCTTGGCGTCGGCGGCGGCGGCGTCGAGCACCGCGACGACGTCGCGCAGCTGCACCTTCTGCGTCGTGTCGCCGCGCACCTGGTCGAGCGCGGTGGAGCGCAGGTTGCCGGTCTTCTGCTCGCCGACCGAGCCGTCGAGGTTGAGAACCAGCGCGGTCTTCTCGGACAGCAAGGGCGGCCCGCTGCGGATCAGCCCGAAGACGAGGAACGCGATGATCGCCAGGAACACGAGGTTCAGGACGACGCGCCGGCTGACGTCGACGAAGCGCCAGATGCCGCGAAAGAATCGGCGCAACAGGCCGGGTTGAGACGCTGACATCGAAGCTCCGGATCACGGGTGGAATCGCGTAGCTTAAGCGAGCCCGATTGCCCGTGCCGGGGTTGCGATACTCGCCTTCATGCAGGCGATCCTCGCGGTGACCGTTCCGTTCTTCGCCCTGGTGCTGCTCGGCTGGCTCGCGGCCCGCGCCGGCCCCTTGCCCGAGAGCGCGATCCCCGGCCTCAACGCCTACGTGTTGTTCTTCGCCCTGCCCTGCATGCTGTTCCGGTTCGGCGCCAGCCTGCCGCTGGCGCGCCTGGCCGACCCGGCGCTGATCGCGATCTACGTGGTCTGTGCGCTGGTGATGATCGGCCTCACCGTTGCCGTGACGCTGCGGCGCGGCACGCGGCCGGGCGTCGACCTGAAAGACGCGGCCTTCGGCGCCCTGGTGGCGGCGTTCCCGAACGCCGGCTTCATGGGCGTGCCGTTGCTGGTCGCGCTGTTCGGCGACGCCGCGGCCGGCCCCGTGATCGGCGCCATCGTCATCGACTTGGTCATCACCAGCACGATCTGCCTCGCGCTGGCGCAGGCCGAATCGGCGCGCTCCGCCGGCGAGGCCGAGCGGCGCGCAGCGCATGCCGCCTGGATCGCCTTGCGCGGCGCGCTCGCCAATCCCTTGCCCTGGGCCATCGTCATAGGCGCTGCATCCGCGGCAGCGCGGCTCGAGCTGCCGGCGCCGATCGCCCAGATCGTCCGCATGCTCGGCGATTCGGCGACGCCGGTCGCGCTGTTCACGATCGGCGCCGTTCTGTATCGCGCCGGCAAGCACGCCCATGCACGAACACCGGTCGGCCGCTACCTGCCGGTGGCGCTGATCAAGCTGGCCGTGCACCCCGCGCTCGTGTTCGGCGCCGGCCTGGTGGTGCGCTGGCTCGGCGCGCCCGTCTCGCCGTTCGGGCTGATGGTGCTGACGCTCACCGCCGCCTTGCCGAGCGCGAGCAACGTCTCGATCCTCGCCGAGCGCTACGGCGCCGACAACGGCCGCGTGGCGCGGATCATCCTGGCATCGACCGTGCTCGCCTTCGTCAGCTTCTCGGCCATCGCCTGGCTGTTCGACCAGAGCAAACCCGGGTAGTGAAACCATCGGCGTTTTGGTATTCTGTATACAGAGTACGTGAACACGCGTGACCGCCCACCTCGTCAAGCTGCAGGCCGCCCCCGACCTCGTCGATCGCGTCTATCGCTCGCTGCTCGACGCGATCAGCGACGGTTCGCTCGCCCCCGGCGCGCGCCTGACACAGGAAGAAGTCGCCGAGCAGCTCGCCGTCTCGCGCCAGCCCGTGCTGCAGGCGCTGCGGCTGCTGAAGAATGACGGCCTCGTTCACGATGCGCCGGGCCGCGGCCTGATCGTCGCGCCGCTCGACGCCGCGTGGATCGCCCAGGTCTACGAAGTGCGCGGCGCGCTCGATTCGCTGGCGGCGCGGCTGGCGGCCGAGCGACGCGCGGCGATCGACCCGAAGCTCGTCGAGCAGGGCCGGCGCGCGGCGCGCGGCAGGAACATCAAGGCCATGATCGAAGCCGACATCGCCTTCCACAACGCCATCTACGAAGCCTCGGGCAACCCGCTGATCGGCGAGAGCGCGCGCGTGCACTGGGTTCACTTGCGCCGCGTCATGGGCGCGGTGCTGCAAGCCTCTCCGCAG
Organism: Caldimonas sp.; assembly: GCA_039933535.1. Classification (GTDB taxonomy): domain Bacteria; phylum Pseudomonadota; class Gammaproteobacteria; order Burkholderiales; family Burkholderiaceae_C; genus Schlegelella_A. Next base: position 2,719 of record JBDTNU010000485.1, read on the forward strand.
CGCGAGACGCTGTGGGACGAGCACGAGGCGATCGCCGCGGCGATCGCGGCCGGCGACGCGAAGCGCGCGTCGGCGCTCATCGACCATCACGCTCGCCGGGCGAGCGGCAACCTTCGGACGCGGCTCGCCGACGTCCTGAACCTTCCCCTGAAAGGCAATTCATGAGACTCAGCAAAGACCAGCTCGACCAGTTCGATCGCGAGGGCTATCTTTTCTTTCCCGGCATGTTCACGCCCGAGGAAACACGCACCCTCAACGGCGCCGTACCCGAGCTCTACAGCCGGCGCGAGGCCTACAACGTGCGCGAGAAGGGCAAGGACGCGGTGCGAACCAACTTTGCCGCGCACCTCTACAGCGAACCCTTCGCGCGGCTGGCGCGACACCCGCGCATGGTCGAGCCGGTGCAGGACCTGCTCGACGGCGAAGCGCTCTACATGCACCAGTTCAAGATCAACGGCAAGCAGGCCTTCGACGGCGACGTCTGGCAATGGCACCAGGACTACGGCACCTGGCTCAACGACGACAGGATGCCGGCCGAGCGCGCCATGAACGTCGCCATCTTTCTCGACGACGTGAACGACTACAACGGCCCGCTCATGTTCATCCCGGGCAGCCACAA
>JBDTNU010000486.1:0-3334 GCA_039933535.1 Caldimonas sp.
CGTCGAGCGAATGGTGCCGATTGCAGACCGCCGTTTGCGCCATCTGCGTGATCAGCGCCTGCGTGTAGCGCAACAGCAGACGTGCAACCGGATGCGATCGGTTGAACTCTGCCTTCATGAATTCCGCCCTCACGCGAAATCCCCCGCCAGCGCTTTGCACGACGGCGCGGCTCGGGGTCGAATTGCCGCCCATGAAAAGCGAAATGCCGACGATGCCCTCGTTGCCGACGACAGCGATCTCGGCCGAGTCGCCGTTCTTCATCACGTACAGCAGCGAGACGATGGCGGAGGTGGGGAAATACACGTGGTGCTCGGTCTTGCCCGACTCGTAAAGCACGTGCCCCAGGGGCATGTCGTTCTCTTCCAGTTCGGGCAACCACCGCTTCATCTCGGCGTGCGGCAAGGCAGCCAGAAGGCGGTTCAGCTTGGGATCGTTCGTGAACGCCGGGGGACGCGCCCCGCGCCGCTCACGGTGACGCGCGGTGCCGATCGGCATCGGCAAGAGTGCAACCGACATGGTGGGCCCTTAGAAGCGAGCCTGGCTCCAATGTGCGATGTGGCACGGTCGAACAGACCTCATCTGCAATGTACGCCGTCGAACGCGATTTGTATGTTCGTTAGCGCACCGAGCCGTCGTGCCCTGTCGCTGCGTGCTGACATACCGGGCCGTGCGTTGGCGTACAGACGACGGCGATCGAAGCGACTACAACCAGACGGCCTCTGGAATCGACATGAACGGGACGATGGTCGTGATCTTCGACAATGGAAGGATCGCCGCCGGAGTCGCCTGTTGGGTGCTGGCCCTGTCCGGATGCTCGTCCCTTGGGCCGAGGGAGCCTGGGACGGCGGAGGTCGAGGTTCCTGCAAGCTGGTCCGCGGGCGATGGTGCAGCGATCGCGGGCGCCACGTCGCTGGCCCAGTGGTGGTCGCGTTTCGACGATCCGCTGCTGTCGAGCCTGATCGATGACGCCATGCGCGCCAACACCAGCATCGTTGGGGCGCAGGCGGCGCTGCGCCAGGCGCGTGCGCTGCGCGCGGTCGCGGCAGCAGCCCTGTTTCCCACGCTCGGCAGTTCCGCCTCGGCACGACGCAGCAGCAGCGCCAATCCCGATTCCGCCGGCGGCCGATCGACGGTGAACAGCTTCCAGGCCGGGTTCGACGCTAGCTGGGAGATCGACGTCTTCGGCGCGAACCGCAGCGCAACGCATGCCGCCGAAGCCGCGGCCCGCGCCAGCGCGGCGAGCCTGGGCGACGTGCAGGTGTCGATCGCCGCCGAAGTGGCGCTCGACTACATCGGCTTGCGCAGTGCCCAGGCTCGGCTGGCCATCGCCGACGAGAACCTGGCGAGCCAGCAGGAGACCCTGCAGATCACGCAGTGGCGCCTGCAGGCCGGCTTGGTCACCTCGCTCGATACCGAGCAGGCCCGCGCGGCCGCCGAGCAGACGGCGGCATCGCTGCCTGCATTGCAGACGGGCATCGAGCAGATGAGCCATGCCCTGGCGGTGCTCACGAGCCGGCCGCCGACCGCACTTTCTGCCGCGCTGTTGGCGACGGGCCGGGTCCCTCAGGCGAGCGACGCGCTGGCCCTCAGCATTCCGGCAGAAACGCTTCGTCAGCGCGCCGATGTACGCGCGGCCGAATACCAGGTGTCGGCCGCGATGGCGCGCGTCAGCCAGGCAGAGGCGGCGCGCTGGCCGAGTTTTTCGATCGGCGGTTCACTGGGCTTGAGTGCCTTGACTCTCGGTGCGTTGACCGATGGCGCTTCGGTCGTCGCGTCCGTGGTGGGCGGCGTGAGCTTGCCGATATTCGATGGCGGCGCGGCCCGGGCCCAGGTCGACTTGCAGCAGGCGGCCCTCGACCAGGCGCGCCAGGTTTACCGGGGCACGATCCTGGTGGCCCTGAAAGACGTCGAAGATGCGCTCGTCGCCCTGCGCGGCGATCGCGTGCGGTTGGTCCGACTGGGCAACGCGGCCGCTGCCGCCGCCAACGCGGCGGGGCTCGCGAGGCAGCAGTACGGCAGCGGGCTGGTCGACTTCCAGACCGTGCTCGAAACGCAGCGCACCTTGCTCGGCACGCAAGACGGTGTGGCCGGTGCCCGCGCCGATGTCAGCGGTGACCACGTTCGCCTCTACAAGGCGCTGGGCGGCGGCTGGACTCCCGATGCGCTGGTCTCGACGCGATGAACGCACCCACCACCGCTACCGCTCTGGCGACACTGCTCGGCGAGCCGGCGGCTCGCAGCTGGTATCGCCGGCCGATGCTCTGGCTCATCGTGGTCACCATCGCACTCGCGTCGGCGGGCGTGTGGTGGTGGCTGGCCAGCAGGGCCAGCGACGCCGCGCCGAGATACTCCACCCAGGTCGTGGCGCGGGGCAATCTCACGCTGCTGGTGATCGCCAACGGCACGATCCAGCCGACGCGCTCCATCAACATCGGCAGCGAGCTCTCAGGCACCGTGCTGAAGGTCAACGTCGACGTCAACGACCAGATCAAGAAGGGCCAGGTCCTGGTCGTGCTCGACACCGCGAAGCTCAAGGACCAGATCCTGCGTTCGCAGGCGACGCTCACCGCGGCCAGCGCCAAGGTGGCGCAGACGGCCGCCACCATCGTCGAGGCCCGCGCTTCGCTCGGCCGCCTCGAGGAGGTCGCGCGGCTCTCGGGCGGCAAGGTTCCCTCGAAGACCGAGCTCGACGCCGGCCGTGCCACGCTGGCAAGGGCCATCGCCGACGACGCGAGCGCGCACGCAGGTGTGAGCGACGCGAAGGCAGCCCTGTCCACCGACCAGATCAACCTTTCGAAGGCGTCGATCACGGCGCCGGCGGATGGTGTCGTGTTGACGCGCAGCGTCGACCCCGGAAATGCGGTTGCCGCGTCGCTGCAGGCGGTCACCTTGTTCACGGTGGCCGAAGACCTGAGCAAACTGCGCCTGTGGGTCTATGTCGACGAAGCCGATGTCGGCTCGGTGAAGGTCGGCCAAGACGCGACCTTCACCGTCAGCGCCTACCTGAGCCGCAACTACCCCGCGCGCATCACCCGCGTCGGTTTCGGCTCGACCATTACCGACAACGTGGTCACCTACCTGACCTACCTCGACGTCGACAACGCCGACCTGAGCCTGCGGCCAGGCATGACCGCCACCGCCACGATCACGGCGACGCGGCGCACCAACGTGCTCCTCGTGCCGAACACGGCGCTGCGCTTCACGCCGTCCGCAGCGGCGGACGCGCCAGCCGCGAAGAAAGGCATGCCACCCAGCCTCTTGCCACGCATGCCGGGCAACAACACGCGTCGGCCGGCGGCCGCAGGCGCGAGCACGGCCAACGCCAAGCAGGTC
>JBDTNU010000487.1:0-3314 GCA_039933535.1 Caldimonas sp.
CGCGTCAAGGCCTTGCTGCGCCGCGCATCGCCGCAGCCCGCCGATGACGACGTGCTGCGCTTCGGCCGGCTCGAGATCGACATCGGTGCGCGCGTCGCCCGGCTCGACGGCAAGGCCTGCGACCTGACCGGCCACCAGTTCGATCTGCTGGTGGTGCTGGCGCAGAGCCCGGGCCGCGTGCTCACCCGCGACCAGATCATGGATTCGCTCAAGGGCCATCCGCTCGAGGCGTTCGACCGTTCGATCGATGTCCACATCTCGCGCATCCGTTCCGTGATCGAAGACGATCCCAAGGCGCCGCGCCGCGTGCTCACGGTTCGGGGCGCGGGATACGTCTTCGCGAGAAAGCAGGACGCTGACGACGCAGCCGCATGAATGCGGCATGAGCGCGAAGTGAGCGCGCCATGAAGAGCCTCTACCTGCGCATCTATGCGACCGTGGTGGTGGTGCTCCTGCTGTTCGCCTTTGCTTCCGGGCTGATCGTCGAGCGCCACCTGGACCAGGAGCGCACGCGCAACGAGTCGGTCCTGAACGAGCGGCTCGGTGCCTGGGCCGACCTGATCCAGCGCTCCTTGCCCGGCGCCGAGTCCCCGGCCGATACGCAGGCCATCGCCTTGCGGGAATGGTCGCAGCGCCTCCGCGTTCCGCTCGCGCTCGACGACGCCAACGGGCAGCGCATCGGTGCTTCGGATTCGTTCGTGCGCCGCATCGAAGAAGGGCAGATCCGGCCATTCGCGGTCAAGCTCGACGACGGCCGCACCTTGTGGACGATGCGGCCCGGGCAAGCACGCCAGGCCGGCGGACCACGCTCACCCGACAGGCCCCGCGACGAGCGCGGCGCTCGCCTGCCGCCGCCCTGGCCCTTCCTGCCGCCCGGATTTCCGCGCGGCGCCGGGCTTGCTGTCATCCTGCTCGTGCTCTTCGTCGCCGTCGCCGCCGGCGCCTTCCCGGTGGTGCGCCGGTTGACGCGCCGGCTCGAGGCGTTGAAGCAAGGCGTCGAGCAGTTCGGTGCCGGCGAGCTGAGCCATCGCGTCACAGTCTCGGGCAGCGACGAGGTCGCGGCGGTGGCCGCGAGTTTCAACGTCGCGGCCGGGCGGGTCGAGGCGCTCGTGCAGTCGCATCGCTCCTTGCTCGCCAACGCGAGCCATGAACTGCGCTCGCCGCTGGCGCGAATGAAGATGGCCGTGTCGATGCTAGACGACGCCAACCCGCCGCAGCGCGAGAAGCTCAAGCGCGAGATCGATCGCAACGTCGCTGAGCTCGACGCGCTGGTCGAAGAAGTGCTGCTCGCGAGTCGGCTCGACGGCGCGCAGGATCCCTTGCATCGCGACAAGGTCGACCTGCTCGCCGTAGCGGCCGAAGAAGCATCGCGCGTCGATGCGAGCGTCGACTCGACTGGCGACGTGTTCGTGGCCGGCGACGAACGGCTGCTGCGCCGGGCGCTCCGCAACCTGCTCGAGAACGCGCGCCGCTACGGCGGCGGCGAGGTGACGGTGACGCTCCAGCCTTCGGTGGCGGGTCGACCCGGTGCGACGGTGCAGGTCTGCGACCGCGGCGCCGGCATCGATCCGGCGATGCGCGAGCGCATCTTCGAGCCCTTCTTTCGTCTGCCCGGCCACGCCGAGCAAGCCGGCGGCGTCGGCCTCGGCCTGTCGTTGGTGAAGCAGATCGCCGAGCGGCATGGCGGCAGCGTGCGCTGCGAAGGGCGCGAAGGAGGCGGCAGCTGCTTCACGATCGAGCTGCCCGCGCCCTGAGCGCCGAGATGCGCTCGCGGCGCAGCGTCCAGCCCAGGAAGCCCGACAAGCTGATCGCGGCCAAAGCGATGCCGAGCGTGGCCATCGACCAGAAGCCTCGCGCTCCGTGCATCCAGACCGGCCCGAAGTCGGTCAGGATGAACGCGACGACGTAGCCGCCGCCGAGCCCGACCACCCATATCGCGACCACGTAGACCACCAGCGGCACAGTCACGATGCGGTGTGCGCGCAAGACGAACGCGGCGATCGTCTGGGCAGCGTCGGCAATGTGAAAGAGCACGACCCAGGCGAGCAGCGGCAACGCCGCCGCGACGATGACCGGGTTGCTCGTGTAGAGCCCGACGATGCTCTCGCGCAGCAGGTAGACGGTGCTGCCGAGCACGGCGGCACAGAGCACGCCGATCTCGAGCCCGGCCCAGCCGATCCGGCTCGCGTCGGCCGTATCGCCGGCACCGATGCGCTGCGCCACGAGCACGCTCGATGCGTTGGCGATCGACAGCGGCAGCATGAACATCAGCGAGATCATGTTGACCGCGATCTGGTGCCCGGCCACCGGCGTCGCACCGATCCGCGAGATGAAGAACGCCATGAAGGTGAAGCCGGTCACCTCGATCAGGATCGACAGGCCCATCGGGATGCCGAGCTTGAGGAGTGCGGCCAGGCTGGCCCGGTTCGGCGGGCTCAGCCGGCGACGGCCCAGGCCGAACGGCGCGTAGAACGGATCGCGCCGCACCAGCGTGATCGCGGCCAGCAGCTGGCACCACATGACGATCGCGGTCGCGATACCGCAGCCTGGCGCACCGAGCGCCGGAACGCGCCATTCGCCGAACGGCGTGGGCAGCACGAAGCCGAACACGAGCAGGGCATTGATCGGCACCTTGAGGACGAGGCCGCCGAGTTGCAGCACCATCACCGCCTTGGGCCGCGACACGGCGACGTTGAAGCCGCGGTAGGCCATGAAGACGAGCGCGGCGGGCAGCGCGAAAGCAAGGCCCTGGAGGTAGCCGCGGACCTTGGCCGCGACCGGCGCTTCGGCCCGCGCCAGCGCGAGAAAAGGTTCCGGCCAGAGCAGCAGCGTACAGCCGAGTACCGAGAGAGCCAGCGCGAGCCAGACCGCCTGCTCGGTCTCGTGGCCGCTCTCGCGCAGCTTGCCGGCGCCGAACAGCTGACCCGCGATCGGACCGATCGCGAGGATCACACCCATCAGTCCGACGAAGACCGAGATGTAAGTCGAGCCGCCGATCGCGAGGGCGGCGAGGTCGAGCGCCGAAGCGCGCGCGACCATCACCGTATCGACGGTGCTGAAGGCCAGCACGGCGATCTGGCCGATGAACACCGGCCAGGCCAGTGGCAGGAGGCGGAGCGCGCTCTGCTTGAGGCTCGCCCGCGTCATGAAGACGCGATGGGCACGGCGGCGCCGGTGCCGTGCAGGTCGACTGCGCCGTGCAGCGCCCGTTCGGCATAGCGGTTGAAGCGCCAGGCCGTACCTTCCTGGGTGATGCGCCGCCAGGTGGCCCGCTTCTCGGCCGGCGACATCCCGGTCCAGTGCTGCACCTCTTC
>JBDTNU010000488.1:0-3311 GCA_039933535.1 Caldimonas sp.
TGGAAGGTCTCGAGCACGTTGGCCTTGTCGACGCTGGTCAGCCGCTTGCTGCGCTTTTGCGCGGCGCGAAATGCGACGTGGGCGACCCGCTCGATCTCCGGGCGCGTGTAGCGCATCGTGTCGAAGGCCTCGTCAGCGCCCGCGAATGGGCCGTCGGGCGCGCTGCGTCGGCCGCGCGGCTGGCCGAAATAGATGTCGCCGGTGAGCTCGCGGATGATCAGGATGTCGAGCCCGGCGACCAGTTCCGGCTTGAGGCTCGAGGCGCCGGTCAGCTCGGCATAGCAGATCGCCGGCCGAAGATTGGCGAACAGGCCGAGCGCCTTGCGCAAACCGAGGATCGCCTGCTCGGGGCGCAACGCGCGCTCGAGTTTGTCGTATTTCCAGTCGCCGACCGCACCGAACAGCACAGCGTCGGCAGCCTTGGCCAATGCCAGCGTGGACTCGGGCAGCGGATGGCCGTGGGCTTCGAATGCCGCGCCGCCAACCAGCGCGTGCTCGGTTTCGTAACGCAGGTCGAGCGAGGCGAGAACGCGTTCAGCCTGGGCAACGATTTCCGTGCCGATGCCGTCGCCCGGAAAGATCGCGATCTTGATGCTCATGGAATGGTCGTCGCGAGCCAGGGTTGCTTCAGCAATCGCTCGGCTTCGAATGCACGGATGGTTTCGGCATGGCGCAGGGTCAACGCGATGTCGTCGTAGCCACCGAGCAGGCAGAACTTGCGGAAGGGCTCGACCTCGAATGCGACCTCTGCGCCATCGGGCTTGACGACAACCTGGCGCTCCAGGTCGATCGTCAACCGATAGCCGATGAAGGCGAGCGCTTCGTCGAACAGCGCCGTCACCTGATGCTCCGAAAGCACGATCGGCAACAGGCCGTTCTTGAAGCAGTTGTTGTAGAAGATGTCGGCGTAGCTCGGTGCGATCAGGGCGCGAAAGCCGAACTGCTGCAAGGCCCAGGGCGCGTGCTCGCGCGACGAGCCGCAACCGAAGTTCTTGCGCGCAAGCAGGATCGAGGCGCCCTGGTAGCGCTTCTGGTTCAGCACGAAGTCGGGATTGGGGCGGCGCGCCGCCGGGTTCTGACCCGGCTCGCCGTGATCAAGGTAGCGCCAGGCGTCGAACAGGTTGATGCCAAAGCCCGACTTCTTGATCGACTTCAGGAACTGCTTGGGAATGATCGCGTCGGTGTCGACGTTCTCGCGATCCATTGGTGCGACCAGGCCGGCGTGAATTCGAAACGGTTCCATGGCAGACATTCAGGTCAGTCGACGCACATCGACGAAATGGCCTTCGATGGCGGCGGCGGCGGCCATCGCCGGGCTCACCAGATGAGTGCGCCCACCATCGCCCTGGCGGCCTTCGAAGTTGCGGTTGCTCGTGGACGCACAACGCTCGCCCGGGCCGAGTCGATCGGCGTTCATCGCCAGGCACATCGAGCAGCCGGGCTCGCGCCATTCGAAGCCCGCGCCCTTGAACACGACGTCGAGACCCTCGCGCTCGGCCTGCTGCTTGACCAGCCCCGACCCCGGCACGACCATCGCCAACCGCACGTTCGCCGCGACCCGGCGACCCAGCCTGCGAACCACGGCCGCGGCCTCGCGCAGGTCCTCGATCCGCGAGTTCGTGCACGAGCCGATGAAGACCTTGTCGATGCGGATGTCGTCGATGCGCTGGTTCGGCTCGATCGCCATGTAGCGAAGTGCGCGCTCGATCGCGTCGCGCTTGCCCGGATCCTTCTCGCGCTCCGGATCGGGAACGCGGCCTTCGATCGAGGTCACCATCTCGGGTGACGTGCCCCAGGTCACCTGCGGAACGAGCGCGCCCGCGTCGATCTCGACGACGCGATCCCAGTGCGCGCCGCTGTCGGAATGCAGGTCGGCCCAGTAGCGGACCGCCATGTCCCATTCGACGCCGGCCGGCGTGTAGGGACGGCCCTTGACGTAAGCCAGCGTGGTTTCGTCGACGCCGACCAGGCCGGCACGTGCGCCCGCCTCGATCGCCATGTTGCAGACCGTCATGCGCCCTTCCATCGAGAGCGCGCGGATCGCCGCGCCGGCAAACTCGATCGTGTAGCCGGTCCCGCCGGCAGTGCCGACCTTGCCGATGATGGCCAGCGCGATGTCCTTGGCCGAGCAGCCGCGTGGCAGCTTGCCCTCGACCCGTACCAGCATGTTCTTGGCCTTGCGCGCCAGCAACGTCTGCGTCGCGAGCACGTGCTCGACCTCGCTGGTGCCGATGCCGTGCGCCAGCGCGCCGAAGGCACCGTGGGTCGAGGTGTGCGAGTCGCCGCACACGACCGTCATGCCCGGAAGCGTCGCGCCCTGCTCCGGGCCGATCACGTGGACGATGCCCTGGCGCAGGTCGTTCATCTTGAACTGCGTCACACCCCACTTGTCGCAGTTGGCATCGAGCGTGTCGACCTGCAGCTTCGAGATCGGGTCGGCGATGCCGTGCGAGCGATCGGTGGTCGGCACGTTGTGGTCGCTCACCGCCAGGTTGGCCGAGACGCGCCATACCTTGCGACCGGACTGCTCGATGCCGTCGAAGGCCTGCGGGCTGGTCACCTCGTGAACCAGGTGCCGGTCGATGTAGAGCAGCGCCGTGCCGTCGTCCTCGCTGCGGACGACGTGCTCGTCCCAGAGCTTGTCGTAGAGCGTGCGCTGCATCGTCCTCAACCTCTCTTGGCGATCGGCACGACCTGCCGCTGCGTCGCACCGGTGTAGAGCTGGCGCGGCCGGCCGATCTTGTATTCAGGGTCGCCGATCATCTCGTTGAGTTGCGCGATCCAGCCGACCGTACGCGCCAGCGCGAAGATCGCCGTGAACAGGCTGACCGGAATGCCGATCGCGCGCTGCACGATGCCGGAATAGAAGTCGACGTTCGGATAGAGCTTGCGCGCCACGAAGTATTCGTCCTCGAGCGCGATCTTCTCGAGCGCCATGGCCAGCTTGAAGATCGGGTCGTCGTGCAGGCCCAGCGCGTCGAGCACCTCGTGGCAGGTCTCGCGCATGAGCTTGGCGCGCGGGTCGTAATTCTTGTAGACGCGATGGCCGAAGCCCATCAGCTTGATGCCCGAGTTCTTGTCCTTGACCTGCTTGACGAACTCGCCGATCTTCTCGACGCCACCGGCCTTCTGCATGTCCTCGAGCATGTTGAGCGCCGCCTCGTTGGCGCCGCCGTGCGCCGGGCCCCAGAGGCAGGCGACGCCCGCCGCGATCGCTGCGAACGGATTGGTACCCGACGAGCCGCAGAGGCGCACGGTCGAGGTCGACGCGTTCTGCTCGTGGTCGGCGTGCAGGATGAAGATGCGGTCCA
>JBDTNU010000489.1:0-3299 GCA_039933535.1 Caldimonas sp.
ACGCCGCCGCTCGACACGTGGATCGCGGCGCAGCCGCGCGCCTTCAGCGCCTGCGAGAGCGCGACCGTGCCCTCGATGTCCCAGCCGCCGGCCACCCAGTCGGTGGCGGAGATGCGCGCCCACACCGGCTTGCCGGCTGGAAAGGCAGCGCGCACGACCTCGAAGATCTCGAGCGGAAAGCGCATCCGGTTTTCGAGGCTGCCGCCGTAGGCGTCGTCGCGCTTGTTGGCGATCGGCGAGAGGAACTGGTGCATCAGGTAGCCATGCGCCGCGTGCAGCTCCAGGCCGTCCAGGCCGAGCCGGTCGGCACGTTGCGCGGCACGCGCGAAGTCGTCGCGAATCTTCTGCAGACCTTCGGCGTCGAGGGCGCGTGGCGCATCCTCGCCTTCGCCGTGCGGCACCGCCGAGGGCGCGACCGCCTGCCAGCCTTGCGGCTCGCCGAGGCGAATCTGCTTGCCGCCTTCCCACGGCGCGCGGCTCGAGGCCTTGCGTCCCGCGTGCGCGAGCTGCATGCCGAGCTTGATCGGCGAACAGACGCGAATGGCGCCGATCACCCTGGCGAGCGCCTGCTCGTTCGCATCGCAATAGAGACCCAGGTCGCCGGGCGTGATGCGGCCCTCGGCCGAGACGGCGGTTGCCTCGACGATCAGCATGCCGGCCCCTGAAAGCGAAAGATGGCCGAGGTGGATCAGATGCCAGTCGACCGCCGAGCCTTCGCTCGCCGAGTACTGGCACATCGGCGCGATGACGATCCGGTTGGCAAGTTGAAGCTCGCCGATCTGCAAGGGCTCGAAGAGACGACTCATGGCGTCGAGTCTAGGACGGCTCCGCTGCGCCTGCAGGCGACGACGCGTGCGCGCCGGAGTTCAGTCTGCAGTGAGCACGCGATGGATCGTCCTGCAGAGTTCCTCGAGCGTGTTCTCCTTGTTCATCACGTGGCGCACGCCCTGCCGCTCGGCCTCGGTGCGCAACGCGTCGTCGATGTAGCCCGAGGTCAGGACGACGCGCAGCCCGGGCGCGATCAACGCCAGCTCGCGCGCCACGTCGATGCCGTTGCGACCCGGCATGTTGAAGTCCGTGACGACCAGGTCGAACGCGGCCGCGTCCGCGCGCACTGCGTCGAGCGCCCGATCGGGATCGGTGAAGGCCGTGACCCGGTAGCCGGCGCGGCGAAGCAGCTCGCCGGCCAGTGGGACGGTGGCCTCGTCGTCGTCGAGAAACAGCACGTGGCGACCGTTGCCAGCGCCACCGGGATCGGGAATGCCGAGCCCGGTCGCATCGGCGAGCGCGGCAGCCGGGCCCGGGTCGGCGCCGGGCAGGAAGACGTTGAACGTGCTGCCCTCGCCGGGCGCACTGTCGACCACGACCGCCCCGCCATGCTCGACCACGATGCCGTGCACGACCGACAGGCCCAGCCCGGTGCCGACGTCGACCGACTTGGTGGTGTAGAACGGCTCGAAGATGCGCGCCTGGGTGGCCGCGTCCATGCCCAGGCCGTCGTCGCCGACCCAGAGCCGGACCCGGCCATCGTCGGTGTGCGCGGCGCCGACCTCGATCCGTCCGCGGCCTTCGTGCAACGCATGCCATGCGTTCATGCACAGGTTCATCAGCACCTGCTGGATCCGGGTCGCATCGCAACGCACCCAGAGGGAGGCCGGGTCGAGTCGCGTCTCGACCCGCACGTCGGCGGGCAAGGTGGCGCGCAGCAGACCGATCGTCTCTTCGATCACCGGCTGCAGCGGCTGCACCTGCAGCTCGTGGGGCTGGCGCCTGCTGAACGCCAGGATCTGCTGCACCAGGCTGCGCGCGCGACTGCCCGCCCGCTGGACCCGGGCCAGCGGCTCGAGCGCAGGATGGCCGCTGCCGACCGCCTCGACGGCGAGCGCCAGGTTGCCGAGGATGGCAGCCAGGATGTTGTTGAAATCGTGGGCGATGCCGCCGGCCAGCGTGCCGATGGCCTGCATCTTCTGTGTCTCGCGCAACTGCGCTTCCAGCGACGCGCGCATCGCCTCGGCCTGCTTGCGCTCGGTGATGTCGCTGGCCTGCACGATGAAGCAGTCGAGCGCACCTTCGTCGTCCCGCACCGCATGCACGGCCGCCGTCGCCCAGCGCGGCTCTCCGGTCGAAGAGGTAAAGGCGTCTTCGCTCAGTATCGGCACGCTGCTGGACACGGCCGCTTGCAGACGCAGCGGCCACGCCGCCTGCATCTCGGGCTGGCCTTGCCACCAGACGGTGTCCCAGAACAGCCGCCCCAGCACCTGATCGCGCGGCACGCCCTGGCCCGGCTCGAGCTGCTCGTTGAAGTCGAGCACCCGACCCTCGGGCGAGAGGATCGCCATGAACTGGAACTGGTGCCCGAATGCGCTGCGAAAGCGAAGTCGGGCGCGTTCGAGCTCGTGACGGGCACGGTCCAGCTCGGCGAGGAGCAGCGTCTCGCGTCCGGTCGCAGGAGGGTCGGGTTCCACGCGCTCGAATCGTATGCCGCAGCCGTGCGGGACCGGTGGTCGTTTCGCACGGCGCGCGACGATTGCGCGCCGCTACGCCTCGGCGCTCAATGCCGCGGCAACCCGCCGAACGATCTCGCTCACCGGCTCATCGATGCCTGCCCGCTGCACGTCCGGCTCGTCGGCGCCCGGCGGCTCGAGCGTGCGCAACTGGCTCGCGAGCAGCGTGCCCGGCATGTAGTGGCCGGTGCGACCGGCCATGCGCGCGCCGATCAGCTCGCCCGATCCGTCGAGGAACACGAAGCGGACGCCGGGCGCGGCGCTGCGGATGCGGTCGCGGTAGACACGCTTGAGCGCGGAGCAGGCAATCACCAGGCCTTCTGGCCATCGCGCCACGTCGCTCAGACGTTCGCCGATTCGGTCGAGCCAGGGCCAGCGGTCGTCGTCGCGCAAGGGCGTGCCGGCTTGCATCAGCGCCACGCTCGCGGCCGAATGCAGACTGTCGCCGTCGATGAAATGCAGGCCGAGCGCGCTCGCGATGCCTTCGCCGACGGTCGACTTGCCCGAGCCCGACACGCCCATCACGACGACGGCGAGGCGGCGCTTCACTTCAGCGACGGCGCTCCAGCCGCCGATAGGCGCTGAGGTGGCGCAGCGCCTTCTTTGCATCGCCGAGCTGCTCGTGCAGCCGGGCCGCGTTGTAGTGCGCGTCGGCCAGGTCGGGGTCGAGCTGCAGGCTGGTGTTGTAGCCGGCGAGCGCGTCGGCCGGGCGTCCCTTGTCTTCGAGCGCGACCGCGCGATTGAAGTGCAGCAGCGCCTCGTCGGGAAAGCGACGCAGCGCTTCGTCGTAGAGCG
>JBDTNU010000490.1:0-3288 GCA_039933535.1 Caldimonas sp.
TCGGCGGCGACCAGCGTGGTCCAGCCGAAGCCGATGGCGATGCGCATGCCGATCAGGATGTCGGGCAGCGCCGACGGCAGGATGACGTGGCGGATCACCTGCACGTAGCTCGCGCCCATCGAGTAGGCGGCGTTGATCTGTTCCTGCGAGGCGCTTTTCATGCCGGCGCGCGCGGCGAGCGCGAGCGGCGCGAAGCAGCTCAGGAAGATGAGCAGCACCTTCGGCGTCTCGTCGATGCCGAACCAGATGATGATGAGCGGCAGGTAGGCGAGCGGCGGCAGCGGCCGATAGAACTCGATCGGCGGATCGAAGATGCCGCGCATCACCCGGCTCATGCCCATCGCGATGCCGACCGGGATGGCCGTGATGCAGGCCAGGAAGAAGGCCAGGAAGACACGGAACATGCTGGCCGTGAAGTGCTGCCAGAGCGGCTTGTCGTTGGCCTCGCCCATCAGGTACAGGTAGAACTGCAGGGCCACCGCCTGCGGGCTGGGCAGGAAGAGCGGCTTGACCCAATGCATGTTGGTGACGAGGAACCAGAGCGCGAGCAGCGACAACACGGTGACGACGCTGATCGTGACGCTCGAGCCTTCACCCGGCACCTTGAAGGCGCTCGTCTTCAGCGCTGTGTGCTGGGTCGCCGGTGGCACGGCCAGCGGTGAGGCGATCTGGACGACGCTTGCTGCGTCGGCGTCGATGTCAGGCATTTGCAGCTTCTTGCGCCATGCTGGCCGGCGCTTCGTCGCGGTGGTGGATGATCGACAGCACTTCCTCGCGCAAGCGGATGAACTCCGGCTCCGACTTCACCTTGCGTGCATCGCCGTGTTCCAGGAACTGGCGCGAGAAGCGCATGTCGTCGTACACATGCGAGATGCGGCCCGGACTCGGGCTCATCACGATCAGGCGGGTCGCCAGGAAAAGCGCTTCTTCGACCGAGTGGGTGATGAAGAAGACCATCTTGTTCGTCGCCGCCCAGGCGCGCAGCAGGATCTCCTGCACCTGCTCGCGCGTGAAGGCGTCGAGCGCGCCCATCGGCTCGTCCATCAGCAGCACCGCCGGGTCGTTGGCGAGCGCGCGGGCGATGCCGACGCGCTGCTGCATGCCGCCCGAGAGCTCGTAGACGGCGCGGTCGCCATATTTCTCGAGGCCGACCAGCGCGAGCTTCTCGTCGGCCAGCTTGTTCCGCTTCGCGCCGGCGACGCCGCGCATGCGCATGCCGAGCGCGACGTTGTCGCGCACCGACAGCCACGGCATCAGCGCATGCTTCTGGAACACGACGCCACGGTCGGCGGCGGGCCCGACCACCGGCTTGCCGTCGAGCAGGATCTCTCCACTCGAGGGCGGCAGGAAGCCGGCGATGCAGTTCAGCAGCGTCGTTTTGCCGCAGCCCGAGGCGCCGAGGGCGACGACGAAGTCGCCGCCGCTCATCTTCAGGTTGACTGGCGCGAGCGCCTGCAACATGCCGCCCTTGACGGCGTAGTTCACCGTCAGGTCGCGGATGTCGAGCGTCGGCATGGAACTACTTCCCCATCGCTTCCTTGACGTATTTCGTGGTCACGAAGGCGCTGTAGTCGGGCTTGATCTCCTGCACCCGGCCCTGCTCCTTCAGGAACACCGCGGTGTTGGTCATCGCCTTGGCGGCACCGCCGCCGAGCCACGTCGCCGAGGCCTGCTCCTGCAGGTCGGGAAAGCGGTAGAGCTTCATCGCTGCGGGCACGCCCGCGGCATCGGCCTTGGTCCACTTCGCCACCGCCTTGACCTCCGGCGAGTCGGCCGTCCACTTGGCGGCGTTGGCGCGGTATTGCGCGTCGGCCTTGGCCATCGCCTTCACGAACGCGACCATGAAGTCGTTGTGCTTGGCCGCCCATTCGGAGCTCACCACCATGCCGTCGAAGGTCGGATAGCCCTTCTTGCCGATCGTGCCCGAGGTGGCGATGACCTTGCCGTTGGCCTTGACCTTGGTCAGCACCGGGTCCCAGATGAAGGTGGCATCGATGTCGCCGCGCTCCCAGGCGGCCGCGATCTCGGGCGGGCGCATGTTCATCACGGTCACCGTCTTCGGATCGACGCCCTCGGCCTTCATGTCGACCATCAGCTGGTAGTGCGAGGTCGAGACGAAGGGCGTGGCGATCTTCTTGCCCTTCAGGTCCTTCACGCTGTTGATGCCCGAGCCGTTGCGCGCGACCAGCGCCTCGGCATCGGCGATGTCGTCGAGGATCCAGAACAGCTTGATGTCCTGGCCCTGGCTGGCCGCGGCGGTGACGCCGGCCGAGCCGACCTCGCCGATCTGCACGTCGCCCGAGGCCATCGCGCGGATCACGTCGCCGCCGCCGCCGAACATGCGCCAGTTGATCTTGTAGCCGGTCGCCTTTTCGAGCTCGCCCGACTCCATGACGATGCGATAAGGGTCGAGCATGTCCTGGTGGGCGATCGTCACTTCCTTGGTCTGCGCCATGGCGAGGGGGGCGAGCAGAGCCAACGCGGCGGCGATGGCCCAGGTCGCCAGGCCCTTGCTTGTGGATGTCGTGTCCATGCTCATTGCGATCTCCGGGTTGCTGGTAAAGCGGCACGCGCCGGTTGCGCATGCTGAAGAAGCCGACTGTGCCTGCAACTCCCGCGCGGCGGAAGGGCCAGCGCCGACGGCGCCATGGAGCCAGCGGCCTAGTGCTTTCCCTCATCCTGGTGCGAAGCGCACCGGCCGCGTGCGCCGGCTCGCCGCCGGTCAGTGCGTCGCGCGTGCGCCGGTCCGGGCGACGCCGCGGGCGCGGGCCAGCTCGGCCACCGCGTTGGCGAGGGCGTGGATGCCGTCCCCGATCTGTGCGCCGGCGATCGACGACAGACGCAGGCGGAAGAACGGGCAGGGGTAGGGCGGCCGCGCGAAGAAAACGTCGCCCGCCTCGATCAGCACGCCGTGGGCGCGCGCGATCGCGGCCAGCTCGGCGGCGTCGACCCAGGCGGGGGCGCGCACCCAGATCGAGGCGCCGCCCTGAGGCAGCGTGAAGGGGAAGTCGGGCAGCTCGTCGCGCAGTGCCGCGGCCGCCAGCGCGATCCGTTCCTGCATCGCCTGGTTGACCCGGCGCACGTGAGACTCGTGGTGGCCGAGCGAGAGGAAGAGGGCATAGGCATGCTGAAGGAAGGCACTCGGGTGGCGGACCATCGCGTGGCGCAGCAGGCGCAGTTCCTCGATCAGCGCGCGCGGCGCGACGATGTAGCCGAGCCGCAGCACCGGCGAGAGGCTCTTCGACACCGAGCCGATGTAGACGACGCGGCCGCTCTTGTCGAGGCTCT
>JBDTNU010000491.1:0-3277 GCA_039933535.1 Caldimonas sp.
TGCCGCCGGAAGCGCACGAGGGCGTGCTGCGCGGGATGTATCGCTTTCGCAAGTCGGCGAAAGAGAGCGCCGCCGACCTCTGGAGCGTGACCAGCTTCAGCGAGCTGGCGCGCAACGGCGTTGCCGCCGAGACGGCGTGGCGACACGGCGCCACCAGCGTGATGCACAGCTATGTCGGCGAGCAGCTCGCGGCGACGCGCGGGCCGATCGTCATCGCCACCGACTATGTGCGCGCCGTACCCGAGCAGATCCGCGCCTTCCTGCCCTCGGGCCGGCGCTGCGTCACGCTCGGCACCGACGGCTTCGGGCGCAGCGACACGCGGGCCGCGTTGCGCGCCCACTTCGAGGTCGACGCGGCGGCGATCGTCGAGGCGTCGCTGTGCGCCCTGGGCTGAAGCGAACGACTACAGCACGAGGGAAGCGGCCAGGCTGGCGCCGCCGCACACGAACAGGTTCTGCCCCGTGATCCAGCCGCTGGCCGGGCTGGCGAAGAACGACACGGCCTGGGCCACGTCTTCCGCCTGCCCGAGCCGGCGCAGCGGAATCGATGCGGCCAGCGCCGCGGCGCGATCGCTGCCGGCAGGCAGGTCGCGCTCCAGCATCGGCGTCGCGATCGGGCCGGGCGACACGGCGTTGACCGTGATTCCGAACGGGCCGAGCTCGAGCGCCCAGGTTCGCGTGATCGACACCAGCGCCGCCTTCGACGCGGCATAGGTCGTTCGCCCCGCCATGCCGACGATGGCGCGCGAGGCGATGTTGACGATCCGGCCGCTCCGGCGCAGCTTCATCCCCGGCACGACCGCCTGCGCGAGCAGGATGGCGGTGCGCACATGCAGGTTCATGAGTCGATCGAAGTCCTCTTCGGTGACTTCTTCGAGCGGCCGCGTGACGACCACGCCCGCGTTGTTGACGAGGATGTCGATCGGCGTTTCGCCCAAGCCGGCGGCGAAGGCCCTGACCTGCGCCGGGTCGGCGAGATCGACGACGCGCTGCTGCATCCGCTGATGCGTGGCGCCTTCGCGTGCATCGAGCGCCACCGAGATCACGCGGGCGCCCAGGCGAAGCAGCTCGTCGCAGATCGCCGCGCCGATGCCGGTGCTGCCGCCCGTCACCAGGGCCTGCTGGCCGTGCAAGGGTCCGTGCACTTCTGCTTGCGACATGGATTCGAGGATAGCCTCGACCGGCTCAGAGCTGGAACGCGAGCCAGAGCAAGAGGCCTTCGGACAGATCGCGCAGCAGGCCGGGCTCCTTCGGCTCGAAACGCACAGCGAGCGTGCGCTCACGCTCTGCCCATTCGGCAAAGCGCCGCACGTCGGCGGGCTCGTAGAACGCGACCATCAGCTCGTAGTTGAGAAAGAGGCTGCGCAAGTCGAGGTTGGCAGAGCCGGCGAGCGCGAGCTGATCGTCGATCACCACCGCCTTGCCATGCTGCATGAACGGCTCGAACCAGATGCGCGCGCCGGCGGCGGCCAGGTCGCGCAGCGGCCGATGCCGGGCCACGTCGGCCAGGCGATGGTTGGAACGGCGCGGCACGACGATGTCGACCAGCACGCCGCGGCGAGCGGCCAGCGTCAGCGCCATCAGCAGCGTCGCGTCGGGAATGAAATACGGCGTGACGGCGATGATGCGCCGGCGTGCCATGAAGCAGCCCGACACCAGCAGCGACTGGACCGTGTCGTCGACCTGCTCCGGGCCGCTCGGCACCAGTTGCGCGAGCGGCGTGTCGCCAGCGGCGATCACGTGCGGCGAAGTCGGGCAGTTCTCGAACACCGCCGTGCGTGTCGCGTAGGCCCAGTCCTTCTCGAACTGCTCGCAGGCGTGAACGGCGAGATCGCCGCGCAGATCGAAGCTGAGGTCGTGCCATGCGTGGTTGCGCAGCGTCTTGCCGTCGCGCTTGCCCGGGTCGCCCTCGAAGTATTCGGCCGCGAGGTTGCGCCCGCCGCACCAGAACCACTCGGCGTCGGCGATGACCATCTTGCGGTGATTGCGCAGGTTGGCCCGGCCGCGCAGGATCGAGCGGAACGGCGGCACGAACTTGACGACCTGCACGCCCGATCGACGCAGCGACGCGAGGTCGACCTTGCCGCCGAGCCAGGCGCCGATGCCGTCGATCAGGAGCCTCACCTTCACGCCCTGCTCGGCCTTTGCACGCAACGCCGCGGCGACCTCGTCGCCGAGACCGTCGCGGGCAAGGATGAAGGTGCAGATGTCGAGCGTCGTGCGGGCCGCGGCGATCACTTCGAGCAGGGTGACGCGGGCTTCGCTGCCGTCGGCATGGACGCGCAGCGATTCGTAGGTCGCGGCGGGCGCCAGGCCCATCGCGCGGCCGAGCCGCCGCGCCCACAGCGACGCGGCCTCGGCTTCGTCGGCGGCGCTTTCGACGAGCGGCAATGCAGGCGGCGGATCGTCGCGCATGCGCAGCTTGCGGCTGCCGAACATCAGGTAGAGCGGGATCACGATGTACGGCAACAAGGTCAGCGCCACGACCCAGGCGACGGCCGCGGGCGGATCGCGCCGCTGCGGCAAGGCCCGCGCCACGCCCACGTAGACGATCAGGCCGAGCGCGACCACGATGGCGTGGATCGTCAGCAGGTAGCGCGAGAAGAAGACGTCGAGGGTCACGGGCCGGCGCCAAAAACAAAACCCGCCAAGCCTGCGCCGGGCGGGTCTTGCTTTGAAGGAAAGGGCCTCAGCACATCACTTCTTGCGGTATTTTCGCAAGGCCGCGATCTGCGCCGCCATCGCCGCGAACTCGCCCTGCGCCTTGGCGAAATCGATGTCGCTCTTGGCGTTCTTCATCGCGTCCTCGGCGGCCTGCTTGGCCTCGTTGGCCTTGGCCTCGTCGAGGTCCTTGCCGCGGATCGCGGTGTCGGCGAGCACGGTCACCGAGCCCGGCTGGATCTCGAGAATGCCGCCGGCGACGAAGACGAATTCTTCCTCGTCGTTGTCGGCGCGGATGATGCGCACCGCCCCCGGCTTGATGCGCGTGATCAGCGGCGTGTGGCGCGGATAGATGCCGAGCTCGCCCATCTCGCCCGGCAGGGCGACGAACTTGGCTTCGCCGGAGAAGATCGATTCTTCGGCGGAGACGACGTCGACTTGAAGGGTGGCCATGTCAGGACTCCCGCCGGGCCGCCCCAAGGGAGGCCTGCGCCCCCTCGGGGGGCAGTGAACGAAGTGAGCGTGGGGGTGTCATGTCGTTACTTGATGGTCTTCGCTTTTTCGAAGGCCTCGTCGATGCCGCCGACCATGTAGAAGGCCTGCTCGGGCAGCGAAT
>JBDTNU010000492.1:0-3258 GCA_039933535.1 Caldimonas sp.
GATCGAGGCGGCGCTGAAGCTGGCGCGCCAGTATTTCGTCGAGATCGGCCAACCCCGGCGGCAGCACTTCATCGCTCGCCGGCAGAGCTACCACGGCAACACCCTGGGTGCGCTCGCGGTCGGCGGCAACGAATGGCGGCGCCGCCAGTTCGCGCCGCTGCTGATCGACGTGACCCACGTCTCCCCCTGCTACGAATACCGCGACCGGCGCGACGGCGAGACGCCCGAGGCCTACGGCGTCCGCCTTGCCGACGAGCTCGAAGTCGCCGTGCAGGCGCTCGGCCCGGAGACCGTGATCGCCTTCGTCGCCGAGACCGTCGGCGGCGCGACGCAGGGCGCGACGCCGCCGGTGCCGGGCTACTTTCGCGGCGTGCGCGAAGTCTGCGACCGTCACGGCATCCTGTTCCTGGCCGACGAGGTGATGTGCGGCATGGGCCGCACCGGCACGCTCTACGCGAGCGAGCAGGAGGGCATCGTTCCCGACATGATCACGATCGCCAAGGGCCTGGGCGGTGGCTACCAGGCGATCGGCGGCGTCATCGTGCAGAAGCGCATCGTCGATGCGCTGGCGCGTGGCAGTGGGCGCTTCCAGCACGGCCACACCTACCTCGGCCATCCGGTCGCGTGTGCGGCGGCGCTCGCCGTGCAACAGGTGATCCGACGCGACCAGCTGATCGAGGCCGTCGGCACACTTGGCGCGCGGCTCGCGCGCCGGCTGCACGAGCGCTTCGACGCGCATCCCGCGGTCGGCGACATCCGCGGCCGCGGCCTGTTCATGGCGATCGAGCTGGTCGCCGATCGCGCGACCAGGGAAACGTTCGACCCGGCGTTCTCATTGCACACGCGCATCAAGGCGGCGGCGATGGCGCGTGGCCTGATGGTCTACCCGATGGGCGGCACCATCGACGGCAAGCGCGGCGACCACGTCCTGCTCGCGCCGCCCTTCATCAGCACGCCGGCCGAGATCGACGAGATCGTCCACCGGCTCGGCGAGGCGGTGGACGCTGCGCTCGCCGAGCGTCCGGCCGAAGGCGCTCGTCGCGCCCGGGCTGCGCCCGGCGACACTCGGCGAGACTCGTGACATGTTTCCGACGACCGCCACCCGGCGATCCTTTGCCAACCCTCCTGAGGAGAACTTTCATGCAGAAACAAGCACCCTGGGCACGCCTTCGGCTGGCCGCCGCCCTTCCCGGCCTCGCGATCGTCGCCGCCATCGCCCTGCCGCTGCCGGCGGCCGCGCAGCAGAAGTTCGTCACCATCGGCACGGGCGGCGTCACCGGCGTGTACTACGCGGTGGGCGGCGCGATCTGCCGGCTCGTCAACAAGGACCGCGCCAAGACCGGCATCCGCTGCTCGGTCGAGTCGACCGGCGGCTCGGTCTACAACGTCAACGCCATCAAGGGCGGTGAGCTCGACTTCGGCATGACCCAGTCCGACGTCCAGTACCAGGCCTACAACGGCGCCGGCTCCTTCAAGGAAGCCGACAAGGACCTGCGCGCGGTCTTCTCCGTTCACCCGGAGCCCTTCACCCTGGTCGCCCGCAAGGAAGCGGGCATCACCAAGTTCAGCGACCTGAAGGGCAAGCGCGTCAACGTCGGCAATCCGGGCTCGGGCACGCGCTCGGCGATGGACGAGCTGCTCGCCGCCGAAGGCATGAAGACCTCCGACTTCGCGCTCGCTTCCGAGCTGAAGGCCGACGAGCACGGCCCGGCCCTGTGCGACAACAAGATCGACGCCTTCTTCTACGGCGTCGGCCATCCGTCGGCCAACATCCAGGACCCGACGACGACCTGCGGCGCCAAGCTCGTGCCGATGGTCGACGCGGCCATCGACGGGCTCGTCGCCAAGCACCCTTACTACGCCAAGGTGTCGATCCCCGGCGGCATCTACGCCGGCAACCCGAACCCGACGCCCACCTACGGTGTGCTGGCGACGATGGTGACCTCCGCCAAGGTGCCGGCCGACACCGTCTACATCATCACCAAGGCGGTGTTCGAGAACCTCGACGAGTTCAAGAAGCTGCACCCCGCCTTCGCCAATCTCTCGGCGCCGAACATGATCAAGGACGGCCTCTCGGCGCCCATCCACGAAGGCGCGATGCGCTACTACAAGGAAAAGGGCTGGATCAAGTAAGCGGCACGGGCCACTCGCGGCTGATGGCGTCGAAGCCTTGAGCTTTCACGAAAGGTGGCGCCTCAGCCGCGTCATCAACGCCAGAGGCACGTTCACGCCGCTCGGCGTGTCGCGTTCTTCGCCGTTCGTGGCGAAGGCCGTGGCCGAGGCCCTCGGCGAATTCGTCGTCATCGACGAATTGCAGGCCGAGGTCAGCGCGGTCGTGGCGAGGATGACCGGCGCCGAGGCCGCGGCCGTGACGCACTGCGTTGCCGCCGGCATCACCCTCGCGGTGGCGGCGACGATGGCCGGCGCCGACCCGGCCGCGGTCGCGGCCCTGCCCGACCCGACCGGGCTGCCCAACCGCGTCGTCATTCCGGCGAGCCATGCGGTCGACTACGGGCATCCGATCGCGACCGACGTGCGCCTCGCCGGCGCCTTGCCCTGCCTCGCCGGCAGCGTCGCGAGGTGCGCGTCCGAAGACCTCGCGCGTGCCCTCGCCGACGATCGAACCGCCTGCCTGCTGCTCGTGTCGTCTCGCCTGGTCCAGGGCGAAGCCGTCGACCTTGCGGCTGCCGTCGCGATGGCGCATGAACGGGGCGTGCCGGCGATCATCGACGGCGCGGCGCAGGACCTGCGTCTCGACGCGCTGCTCGCGACGGGGGCGGACCTCGAGCACGTCAGCGCCCACAAGTACCTGCCATCGCCCACCGCGGGTCTGATCGTCGGCCGGGCCGCGCTCGTGCAAGCCTGTCGCGCCCAGGAGCGCGGCATCGGCCGGGCGATGAAGGCGACGAAGGAGGGCATCGTCGGCGTGCTCGCGGCACTCGAAGAGCGCCGCCTGCTCGATGTCGATGCCTGGCGCAGCGAGCAGGATCGCAAGGTCCGCTGGTTCGTCGATGCAGCAAGAGAGCTTCGAGGCATCACCGCTTCGTCATCGCCCGACCCGACCGGCTTGCCGTTCTCGCGCGTCGTGCTCCGGATCGACCCCGCTGTGCATGGGCAGGGCGCATCGTCGCTTGCCCGGGCCTTGCGGGAAGGCCGACCGGCGATCTGGCTGATGGAGCACGCCGTCGCGCAGGAATGCCTGATGCTGGAGCTGGTGCCTCTGACCGACGGCGAGATGAAGATCATCATCGATCGCCT
>JBDTNU010000493.1:0-3255 GCA_039933535.1 Caldimonas sp.
GTGATTGAGGGTGCTGGTCTTTCCGTCCTCGAGGGGCGGAGTATCAAGGCGGCTCTGGACATCGACTTGGGCGACGATGCCGAGAGGCACGAGGCACTTCAGCGCATCGTTGCGGAAGCAGAACTCCTGGGTGCGTGGGTGCAGCAGCACACGCAGGAGAACGCGACGAAGTCACCGGTCTCGGACGCACTTGAGCTGTTAAGACGCACGACGGAGCAGGACATCGAGCCAGACCCAACCAAGGGCGGCGGCGTACGCATTCGCGAAGGCGTGGCGGTGGACCGGCTGATTTCCATCAGCGATCCCGAGATGCGTCACGGCCGCAAGAGCCGCTCGAAGACGATCAAAGGCTACAAGCGACACATCATCATCGCGAACCGCATCGTCCTCGGTACCGCCGTCGAGCCCGCCAATCGTCCCGAACGCGAGCCCACAGCGCGTCTCTTCGAGGCCGCCAGGTTACACGGGCAGATCGTTTCCGCGCAGTTCGACCGTGGCTACCTGTCGAGTCCAGAAGTCGCCAAGATGTGGAAGGACGGCGTAGAGATCCACTCTCGCGCGTGGGGTACCTCGACCTCGGGTAAGTTCGACAAGTCGGACTTTCAGATCTCCGTCGATACCGGCGTCGTGGCATGCCCCGCCGGCAAGCTCGCACGCATCACGCGAAGTGGGTCCGTCGCCTTCGAGGAAGATGACTGCCGAAGGTGTCCCATAAAACCGCACTGCACCGACAGTCGCCGCCGAACCCTGCGTGTCCACGAGAACGAGAAATTGCTGATTGAACTAAGGGCTGCGGCAGCAAGACCGGAGGGCCGCGCCACATACCGCAACCGCACCTGTGTCGAGCACCGTTTGGCACGCATCACCGCAGTGCAGGGCGACAAGGCTCGCTACCGCGGCGTCCGCAAGAACGAATTCGATCTGAACCGCGCCGCTGCCGTCGTAAACCTCCAAGAACTTAGCCGACTGCGGCGAGCGTCCTAGAGATTAGCGGTTCGGGTCTCTAGCAGCCTGCGGGGAAGATGGACCGCTCGGAGGGCTCCGCCGGCCACCCGAGCATGGGTCGGGAGGGCCGCCGGTCTGGTGGTCGGGTGGCCGGCGGAGCCGGGACGGAGCGCCCTTCGTTGGTCGACCATCGCCGCTGGTAGCCCAGCCCTGCGGCGGCCTCGTGAACGCTGGGCGCGAGGCCATCGGGGCCTCGATGCGCGGGCCAAACGCAGACGAGTGTATATGGTCACGCGCCACCCAGACTGAGTCGTCCGGCGCTGATGCGGATCGTCTGTTGATTCACCGCATGGGCGGTACAGCGAAGCGGTTGATCCCCTCGCGAGCTATGCGGCTGCTCTCGCCGCCGTCGGGCTCTGGCGAGACCGAGCGACCAAGGCTCGGGCCAGGAGTCTCAGGTTTGAGGCGGCTGCAATGGCGTGAGCCTGCATCTGGGCCTGCTTGAGACCGAACGCCCGCGCCTGACGGCCCCCGTACCTCGTCATCTGGTTGACGAGCCGTTCGCACTGGCTACGTGTCCGGTAGGTCTTTCTCGTCGCGGGATCGCTCCATGCCTCCCGCGCGGCTCGCAGCTCGTCCTCGTATGGGTGGAGCAACATCCGCCGACCGCCGGTGTCCTTGCCGCGGCACTGCGCGCTCAGGGGGCAGGCATCACACGCCGACTTCGGCCACGCGACACGGGGCACATGCACCCCGTGCTCACTCGACCAGACAAATCGAATGTCGTCGGTAACGACGCCGTTGGCGCACGTGACCGTGCGTGCCTCACGGTCCAGGATGGTGTCGCCCTTTCCGAGCTTGCCTGCCTTGCCATTGACCGGTGGCGGGGGCGCGATCAAATTCACTCCGCAAGCCCCCTGCGCGATGTGCCGGAGGCGGGCACCACCATACGCCGTGTCGGCGAGCACCTGGGTTATCTCTGCGCAGAGATCCTTCGCACGACGTAGCAGCCGTTGCGCCGGGGCACCGTCGTGCATGTTGCCCTTCGTGACTGCCACCGACGCGATCAGTCCGCTCACGACTTCCCCGAGCAGATGTACCTTGAATCCCTTGAACGTTTGACTCTTGCTCTTGCGCCCATGCCGAGCCTCGGGGTCAGTGATGCTGACGATGCGATCGGCAGCAACCCGTTCCGCGATGACCAGCTGCCCTTGCGAGTTCGTCTCCAGATCATCGCTGACGACACGGACGAGGTGACGGCATTTGCGCAGTAACCCTTTGCGCAGGGAGGGGCGAATCGACGTGACTTCTCGTCGGACGAGCGTCGCCACTCTCACCACATATTGCGCGAGCTGCGTGATGACCTGCCCCGTCGCCGTGTCATTGCTCCAATCATTATCGAATGCGCCCTTCGTGCTCTTCGCCACAAGGAATGGCATCTGCCACTTCTCGGCGATGGCCGTGAGCGAGCAACGCGTCGCGCGACCCCAGGCTCCCGCGAGCATGCGCAGTCCATCGCCCAGCAACCGCACGGTGTCTCGGGTCGCGCCGTAACACCACATCGGCGTGCTGTCCATCGCCCAAGCCGCCTTCGTCGAATCGAAGACGCCGCTCTTCATGCACGCGCGCACGATGTGTTCATGTAGCAACAGGTATCGCGGCGTCTGCGTTTGCACATGCCGACGCTGCAGGAACCGTTCGAAGTCCCGCAGCGTCCGCTCGCTCGGCGTCGAGGTGCCCAGCGATAGGCCCATCGCCGCACGCCAGACGACATCCGAACTGCCTCGACGAACCGCGGCGCGTCGACTCATGCCCTGCTCGGATGCACGCAGAAGGACCAGCGTCACCAACACCACGGCCGGCCACGCATCGCGTCCTCGTCGGCCTTGGCCGCGCCAGTCTGCGAAGAGCCATCCCGGGAACCAGCTGCTGCGCGACCGCGCGAGCACCCACGGCATCGTTCCGAACTTCAGGACGCCGGGGCAGACGAACTCAGGATCGAAGAATGAACCTGCCGAGAGAGAACGAACGGGCACCGTGCGACTCCTTGCGAGCCGCTTGCACGTCGGTTCCCCGACGAGCATTATCCCTAGCGGCTCTGGTTTGTTCTGCTTTGAGTGGGCCTAGACAATCCACTCGTCGCACGCATGCCAGAGCCACTTCAACTACTTAACTTGCCGATCTTCCAAGTGATCGATCTTGCTGACGTCTTGAATTTCCCCGCAGGCTGCTAGAACACCGATCAGGTTGAACCCAAGCAATTTCGATCGCTTGCGAGGATACCAGTCGAGAGGATCGACGGCGCCGTCA
>JBDTNU010000494.1:0-3251 GCA_039933535.1 Caldimonas sp.
TCGGGCGGCGTCACTTCGCGGATGCGCGCCACCAGCTCCTCGCTGCTCGGGTACGGCGGTCCCTTGAAGGCGTGCGCATCGCGGAACGCGCGCACCGCCTGGTTCAGCTTGTCCTCGCCGATGTAGTCCTGCAGGGCGTAGAAGACGAGGCTGCCCTTGGCGTAGTGGATGTACTGCTGGTCTTCGACGCGCGAGAGCGGCAGCTCTTTCTTCTGCTCGAAGGCGCGGCCGGTGAGGTAGCGGTTCAGCTCGTAGCTCAGGAAGCGGCGCATCTTGGCCGCACCGAACTTCTGCTTCATCACCATCAGCGCCGAATACTGCGCCATCGACTCGATCAGCATGGACGCGCCCTGCACGTCGCCGCCCATCACCTGATGGGCCCACCACTGGTGCGCCGCCTCGTGTGCGGTCACGTAGTACGGGTAGTCGATGTCCTTCGGGTCGTCGGGGCGGACCCGGGCGATGAAGCCGATCCCTTCCGAGAACGGGATCGTGTTCGGAAACGATTGGGCAAAGGTCTGGTAGCGCGGGAACTCGACGATCCGGAATTGCCGGTACTGGTAGGGACCGAATCTGGCGCTGAAGTAGGCGAGCGAGTCCTTCACCGAGGCGTCCATCGAGTCGAGGTCGAACTCGTGGCCGGGCTGGTAGTAGATCTCGATCGCCACGTCGCCGGCCGGGCCGTGCCACACGTCCTTCTTCACGGCGTAGCGGGCCGACTGGAAGGCGAAGAAGTTGAGGATGGGCGCGTCCATCTTGTAGTGGAAGTAGCGGCGCCCGCCCTCGGTCCATTCACGCTGCAGGTAGCCGGGCGAGATCGCGATCTGGTCGGGCTCGGTCGAGACGGTAGCTTCGTAGTCGATGAAGTCGGCGTCGCCCTCGAGCCCGTTGATCGCGAGGCCGACCGGATCGTCGCGATCGCGCGCGCGCTCCTTCGGCGCGAGCCCGAACTTCTTGCGGTCCTGATCGCGCTCGAGCTCGCCGCGTTCCTGGTAGCCGATCACCGGAAGCACTTGCCGGCCGTTGATGAACGTGCCGTTGTAGACGACCGCGGTGTTCGAGCCTTCGTTGGTGAAGCCGTGCGTCGGCAGCTCGAGGTCGAAGACCAGCGTCGTCCTGGCGCCGGGCGCGAGCGGAGCGTCGAGCGCGTAGATGCGAACGCCAAGCTCGCGGTTGTCGTCGACGAGGCGAGCCGCAACCCCGAGGTCGAGCTGGTGGATCACGAGATCGGGCGCCGCCGCGAAGACGAGCTGCAAGGTGGACACCGGCTTGCCCGACCTGTTTTCGAGCGCGTAGCTGCCTCGCATGCGCACCCGCTGCTCCGAAGGGAACAGATCGACGGCCAGATTCACGGCAGTGATCTTCGGCTGCGGTTGGACGGCGCTCGCCTTGTAGCGCTTCTCGTATTCGACCTGCCGCGCCTGGCGGTCGGTCGTCGTCTCGTATTGATTGAGGACGTTGGTGTTGTAGAAGATGAAGCCTCCCATGCCGACGAAGGCGATCGCCGACACGGCGGCCAGACCGAGGGTAGGCGCGCTGATGCGCTCGCGCGCGGAAGCCAACCGCTCCCGCCACGAGCTTGCCGTGCCGCGCGTCCAGAACAGGAACGCCGCCACCAGCAGCAGCAGCGATGCCGCGCCCCAATACGCCTGGAAGGCGCGCACCCGCAGCAGGAAGTGGCCATAGCCGTTGATGTCGGAGTACACGGCCGCCGGCACGCTGGCGAACTTGTAGAGGTTGTGCTCGAGCCCGAGCTGGCTCGCGAACAGGAGCAGCACGTAGTAGACGACGATCACGAAGTGGCCGACGTACTTGTTGTCGACGATCGAATGAACCGTGATCGCCAGCGCACAGATCAGCCAGTAGTTGACGAGGTCGATCGTGAACAGGTCGTAGAAGTAGAGGCCCGGCTCGAAACGCGTGTAGCCCTTGACCGCCTGGATGGCCATGCCGCAAAGCATTAGCAGCGCCTGCAGCACCGCGGGCACGAGCATCAGCGCGAACAGCTTGCTCACCAGCGGCAGCCAGGTCGGCGTCGGCAAGGCGTCGCTGATCTGGTCGAGCCGGTTGTCGCGTTCGCGCCAGACCAGCTCGCCGGCGTAGAACGCGATGATGATGAGCATGAACGCGGCAAAGCTGCCCGACACCAGGCCGATCATCTGGAACGTCACCGGCCAGGTGCTGGTGCCGAAGATGTCGCCGACCGTCGTGCTCGCGAAGACGAGAAAGAGCAGGCCGGCGAGCACGAGCACGCCGAAGTAGATGTTCTTGGTCGTCTCGCGAAACTCGAGCCAGGCACGGTGCGGCACGAGACGCCATGCGCTGCCGGTCGACACGCTCGCGGCACGCGACGACTTCCTGCCCGGTGCCGATCTCGCCGCGACGGCAGGCGCCGTGTCGTCCGGGTCTGCCAGCGCCTTGCCGCGCTTGCCGGGGCCGGCGCCGCCGGTCTCGGCGAAGGAGAAGCGCCAGAAGCAAAGCCCCGAGATGACGATTGCCACGCCGAACCAGAGCAGCCGGTTCCAGAGCAGGATGCCTTCGAGCGGAACCAGGCGCGTGTTGCGCTCCGAGATCGTCCAGTACTCGGTCAGCGTGCTGACGGCGCGGATGCCGAACGGGTCGACCAGCGCCGCGATGGTGCGGTTGTCGGCGTCGCGGACGAGTTGGACCGCGATCAGCCAGCCGATCAGCACGAGCACGCTGCCGACGTAGACGGGCAGCATCTTGCGGGTCGCGGCCGCGAGGCTGAAGAACACGGCACCGATGAGCAGCGCGTTCGGCACCAGCACGGTCGCGTAGGGCAGCAGGTAGGCGGCCCAACGGTTCGGCCCGAGCCGCTCCGCGTCCATGCCCGGCAGCAGCGTCGCGACGAAGGCGCCGAGGCCGAGGCTCGCGAACACGACCAGCAGCACGCCGAGCGCGCCGGCGAAGCGTCCGCCGAGGTATTCGAGCTTGCCGATCGGCGCGGTGAAGAAGAACCCCTGCGTCCGGTACTCGACGTCCTGCTGCACGGCGCGGCCCATGATCGCCGCCATCACGGTGATGCCGAACATGCCGAGCACCGCCACCGTCTGCGCCAGCGCGAACGGCGAGTTCACCGCCACCTTGCCGCTGCCGAACGAGATGTTCGCGTCCTTGAACAGACCGCCAGCCGCGGCGATCCAGAGCAACGCCAGGCAGAAGAAGACGAGGAAGTAGACCCAGGTCGAGACGAGCTTCAGCCGCGCCCTGAACTCGAACGACGCGATCGT
>JBDTNU010000495.1:0-3248 GCA_039933535.1 Caldimonas sp.
ATCACCGGAATGCGGGCGCGCCGTGCCAGTGTGCGCACCGGGGCGAGCCGGCTCGAGGAGATCGACGGCGTAGGCCCCAAGAAACGGGCCAAACTCCTGCAGCGCTTCGGCGGGGCGCGCGGCGTCGGCCACGCCAGCGTCGAGGACCTTGCTACCGTCGAAGGCATATCGCGAGAACTTGCGGAGGAGATCTACCGTGCCCTTCACTGAATCCAATCTGCGCAACGCGCTTCTCGCGCTGGCGTCGCTCGCGACCCTGGCCCTTGCCGGCTGCTCGAGCTCGTCGGACCGCGGACCGGGCGAGACCGCCGCGCCGGTTCCACCGGTGCGGGTCCCCGTCAAGCCGCCGCCGCTCGAGACGGTGGCACCGACGCCTTCCGTGGCGCAGGGCAAGTCGCCGCTCGGCGCGCCGCACGCGGTTCGTTCGTGGGCGGAAGTACGCCAGCAGGCCGCGGAGCGTCTGGTCGCCGCCAACCCCGACATCACCTACATGGGCAAGGTGCCCGACCAGTTGCTCGCGATCCCGGTCCTCGAGATCGAGCTCAATGGCGACGGCAGCATCCGCAAGATCGAGGTCTTGCGCCCGCCTCGCCAGGCGAAGGAAACGTTGCAGACCGCCGCCGACGCGGTGCGCCGCGCCGCGCCCTTCGGCGACGTGTCCAGGCTGCCGAAGCCATGGAAGTTCGTGGAGACGTTTCTGTTCAACGAGCAGCGCAAGTTCAAGCCGAGGACGCTCGACAACTGAGGAACGCGCGATGCGCGGGCGAGTCACAATCCCGCGATGTTCTTCAATCTTCCGACATTGCTGACCTGGGCGCGCATCGTCGCGATCCCGCTGGTCGTCGGCGTGTACTACACGACGCTCCCGCCCGAGACGCAGAACATCGTCGGCACCGCGCTCTTCATCCTGTTCGCGCTGACCGACTGGGCCGACGGCTACCTGGCGCGCAAGCTGAACATGACGTCCTCGTTCGGCGCCTTCCTCGACCCGGTCGCCGACAAGTTCCTGGTCACCGCCGCCTTGCTCGTGCTGGTCAAGCTCGGTCGCCTCGACGCCTTCGTCGCGCTCGTCATCATCGGCCGCGAGATCGCGATCTCGGCCTTGCGCGAATGGATGGCGCAGATCGGTGCGTCGCGCAGCGTTGCCGTGCACATGCTGGGCAAGTTGAAGACGGTCGTGCAGCTGGTGGCGATCCCGTTCCTGCTTTATCACGGCACGCTGTTCGGCGTGATCGACACCCAGTGGTGGGGCACCGGTCTGATCTGGATCTCGGCGGTGTTGACGATCTGGTCGATGGTTTACTACCTGCAAAAAGCGTTGCCCGAAATTCGCGCCCGCGTCCGCTAGGTTGCAGATGCGGCCCGCCATGGTCAGGGCGATGCCCTGGGTCTTCGTCCTGATCTGGAGCACCGGCTTCGTCGTCGCCCGCCTGGCGATGCCGCATTCGCCGCCGTTCTCGTTCCTGAGCGTCCGCTTCGCGCTGTCGGCGCTCTGCTTCTTTGCATGGATAGCGCTCGCCCGGGCCGCGTGGCCGGTCGGGCGCGCGCAGTGGGGCCATCTCGCCGTCACCGGCGTGCTCATGCAGGCGGGCTATCTCGGTGGCGTCTGGTCCGCGGTGAAGGCGGGCATCGGTGCGGGCACGGTTGCCTTGCTGGTCGGGCTTCAGCCGGTGTTGACGGCCTTGTGGGTGACAGCGACCCTGCCACGACCGGGGGGCGCAGGGAAGGCCGGACCGCGGGTCACGATGCGCGAGTGGCTCGGTCTGCTGCTCGGTCTCACGGGGCTGGCGTTCGTCGTCTGGCCGAAGCTCGGCACGGGGGAAGTGACACCGGCCAACCTGATGCTGGCGCTCGTCGCCTTGCTCGGCATCACGATCGGTACGCTCTACCAGAAGCGATACGTCGCTCCCTGCGACGTGCGCAGCGCCAGCGCGGTGCAGATGCTCGCGGCCCTCGTCGTCTGCTCGCCCGTGGCATGGTTCGAGCACGAGGTCATGGACTGGCACGCCAATCTGATCGCCGCGATGGCCTGGTCGGTCGGCGTGCTCACGCTCGGCGGCAGCTCGCTGCTCTACCTGCTGATACAGCGCGGCGAGGCGACCGCCGTGACCAGCCTGCTCTACCTCGTGCCGCCTTGCACGGCGTTGTTGGCCTGGCTGCTGTTCGGCGAGGCGTTCACGCCGCTCATGACGCTCGGCATGGCGCTTACCGTCGTCGGCGTCGCGGTGGTGGTGCGCGAGAGGCGCTGACTGCGTCGCGGCGCGTGGCACAGTCGGCGCCTGTCTTCGAAGCGATCCTTCATCGAGGAGTGAGCCCATGACCGTTCATCGCATCGCCGTCATCGCCGGAGACGGCATCGGCACCGAGGTCATGCCCGAAGGCCTGCGCGTCCTGGAGGCGGTGGCAAGCCGTTTCGGCATCGGCCTGGCCTTCGACCATTTCGACTTCTCCTCCTGGCGCTGGTACGAGAAGCACGGCAGCATGCTGCCGGCCGACTGGAAGGAGCAGATCGGTGGCCACGATGCGATCTTCTTCGGCGCGGTCGGATGGCCGGAGAAGATTCCCGATCACGTCTCGCTCTGGGGCTCGCTCCTCAAGTTCAGGCGCGAGTTCGATCTGTACGTGAACCTGCGCCCGGCGCGACTGATGCCGGGCGTGCGCTCGCCGCTTGCCGGACTCAAGCCCGGCGATATCGACATGATGATCGTGCGCGAGAACACCGAGGGCGAGTACTCGAGCATCGGCGGGCGCATGTTCGAGGGCAGCGAGCGTGAGATCGTCGTCCAGGAGACTGTGATGTCGCGCATCGGCGTCGATCGCGTGCTCGCCTATGCCTTCGAGCTGGCTGAATCGCGGCCCAAGAAGCACCTTACCTCGGCCACCAAGTCGAACGGCATCTCGATCACCATGCCTTACTGGGACGAGCGGGTCGAGGCGATGGCTCCGCGTTTTCCCGGGGTGCGCGTCGACCGCTTCCACATCGACATCCTGACCGCGCATTTCGTGCAGCGGCCTCAATTCTTCGACACGGTCGTGGCGAGCAATCTGTTCGGCGACATCCTCAGCGACCTCGGACCTGCCTGCACCGGAACGATCGGCATCGCGCCCTCGGGCAACATCAATCCATCGCGCGAGCATCCGTCGCTGTTCGAGCCGGTGCACGGCTCGGCGCCAGACATCGCCGGTCGCGGCGTCGCCAACCCGATCGGCCAGATCTGGTCGGGCGCGCAGATGCTCGACTTCCTGGG
>JBDTNU010000496.1:0-3239 GCA_039933535.1 Caldimonas sp.
CGGTGCGCCAGTACGCGATGAGCGGCAACCTGGTCGGCGGCTTCTACACCAGCGCCATCGGCTTCGGCTGGAACGAGGACGTGCTGAAGAAGAAGAACCTGCCGGCGCCCAGGTGCTGGGCGGACCTGACCGACCCGCGGTACAAGGGCGAGATCGAGACCTCGCATCCGGGCTCCAGCGGCACCGGCTACACCATCCTCGCCGGCCTGGTGCAGATGATGGGCGAGGACGCCGCCTTCGAATACCTCAAGAAGCTGCACCGCAACGTCACGCAGTACACGCGCAGTGGCACGGCCCAGGCCAAGAGCATCGCCAAGGGCGAGGTCGGCATCGGCCTCAGCTTCATCTTCGGCTTCGAGAACGAGCGCCAGCAGGGCTTCACGATGGTGAAGAGCGCGGCGCCGTGCGAAGGCACGAGCTACGAGATCGGCGGCATCGCCCTCGTCAAGGGATCGCGCAACCGCGAGGCGGCGAAGCGCTACTACGACTGGCTGATGAGCCCAGCCGGGCAAAGCCTCGGCGCCAAGGCCAACTCGCTCCAGGTACCGGCCAACAAGACCTTCAAGCCGGACCCGAAGATTCCCACGATCGACAGCGTTCGCCTGCTCAAGTACGACTTCGAGAAGTACGGCAAGGCGGCCGAGCGCAAGCGCCTGATCGAGCGTTGGGAAAAGGAAGTGAACTCGCTGCCGCGCTGAGCGCGAACTGCTGCTGTCAGGCGGCAAGCGCAAATTTCACCAGGCCAGTCACAGCGCATCACTTGCTCGCGCACATGATGCGTACACCACCTCCCGTACGAAGCCCGTCCTTGCGCCGAGCGAAATAGCGCGCGTTGAGATCTTCCGGCGTGGCACTCTCGGCCGTACTGAAACCCGGTTCGAGCAGTTGTCTCTGCAGGTGCGCCGGATCGAACGTCGAGAGCCAAGGCTCTCCAAGCGCGGCAATCCGCTGTTCCATCACTTCGGCGATCACGCGCTCGACCGGGTTGAGCATCGTCACCGGCACACGGTAGTCGAAGCACAGCCGGCTGCCGGCAGCAAAGCCGGCCACCGTGCGAAGTGTCGCCGTGACGGCTCCGGCCGTCAGATACATGGTCACGCCCATCCAGCTGACGCAGGCCGCCTGGTCGGCACGGAACCCCGCCTGCCCCAGGGCGCTCCCCAGATCGTCGAGCTCGAAGTCCGCAGGTACGAATGTCAGCGACGCCGGCACGTCGATGCCGGCCTCGGCCAACAGTTGCTGCTTCCAGCGCTGTGTGCCGGGATGGTCCACCTCGAAAACCCGCAGACCTGCATCACGGTGCGGGTTGCGATACGCGAAAGTGTCCAGACCAGCGCCCACGACGAGGTACTGGCGCACACCCGCCGCCACGCAGCTCGATAGCTCGTCCTCGACGAAGCGGCTGCGTGCGATCAATGCGCCGCGCAGGCCCCGCGACATTGGATCGTTGAGCGCGAATGGATCGCCCCGCAGCGCGGCCTCGGTGAGCGAGCCCAGCAGCGGCAGCGCAATCGGGTCCGAGAAGACCAGCGGCTCGTCGAGCAACTGGTGCACGGCGCGCAACGAGGCGACGCTCAGGGCCGAGCGGCTCGGCTTGCCCTGTCGAACGATGTTGATGGGCAACGTGGGCATCGGAGGGACCCCTTGTGTGGAAGACATCGCATCGTCCACCCTCACGCAGCGTGAGGGTCAAGGTCCGCCTGCCGCCTGCCGCACGTAGTTCCGTACTTCTGGCGTGAAGACCGCCCCGGCTTGAAGCAGCGGCTCGCTCTCGTAGGCTGCGAGCATTCTTTTGCGCAAGTCGCCGTCGTGCCGGACCACGCGGTCCAACAGGTTGTGGCAGTCGCTGGCCAGCCGGCGGGCGTTCGCGCAATGCGGTGGCGCACCTTCGCCGATCAGGCGCTCGGCGCGTTCGCAGAGCGCGCTCCACTCCACGTCCAGCGTCTTGTCCAGGTGCTGTAGATCGTCCGCACTGATGTGCCTGGCAAGCGCAGCCAGCCGGAGCTGAATCGCGTGATCGATGTACTCCAGCACCGCTCCATCGACTCCGCTGGGCAAACGCAAACCAGGTTGCTCGCGCACCATGCTGCCCCAACGCTTCAGGAGCGCCATGTCGCCGTCCATCCAGCGCGCCGACACGTCCATCCACCGCCGTGCCAGCGGTTGCAACTCGATCGAATCGGGCGGCACGCCGCGTTCCATCGCCTCGCGCACGGCCTGCACCAGCGGTGGCCATTCAGACTTGCAACGCTTCCACCGCTCGAAGACGAGCTTGAGCTCGCCAGCGCTGAAATACTGCTCGAACGTGTTCATCATCGAAAGGCTGACCAGCCAGTCGTCGATCTCCGGTTGAGCGCCACCCGCGAGGATGGATT
Source organism: Caldimonas sp. (assembly GCA_039933535.1). Lineage (GTDB taxonomy): Bacteria > Pseudomonadota > Gammaproteobacteria > Burkholderiales > Burkholderiaceae_C > Schlegelella_A. The sequence continues at coordinate 2,376 of JBDTNU010000496.1, forward strand.
GCATGACGGTGAGCCGCTCGCGCAATGCCTTGGCCTGAGCGATCTCGTGATCCAGCACGTCGACCTGGCGCGCAAGGATGGCCGGCAACGTGACAGCGCCGCCGTCGAGCAACTGCCCGACATCGGCCAGCGACAGGCCCATGCGACGCAGGGTCTGGATGCCGTGCAGTCGCGCCACTTCGTCTCGGCTGTACAGCCGGTAGCCGCCGTCGGACCGCCCCGTCGGGTGCAGCAGCCCGATGCTGTCGTAGTGATGCAGCGCGCGCACAGTCAGACCGGTGCGCCTGGCCAGTTCGCCGACTTTGAGAAGCATGCCGGCACTGGTCGATCGGAAGGCGAACGGGGTGGTGATGCGTGACATGGGGAAGAGCCTGAGAGGAAACGTGGCTCCAGCTTAGGAATCAGGCATTGATTTGAAAAGTCGCAGAACGGCGCATGCCGACGCTACCAATGAGGGGGTACCGGCCCGCAACTGCAGTGCATCTTCCTAGCGCGTGCCGAAGATGCGGTCCCCGGCGTCGCCGAGGCCGGGCAGGATGTAGCCGTTCTCGTTGAGGTGGTCGTCGATTGCCGCCGTCCAGGCGCGCACGTCGGGATGCGCCGCGTTGAGCGCGGCAATGCCTTCCGGCGCGGCCACCAGCACGAGCGCACGGATGTCGGTGGCACCGCGCGACTTGAGCAGCGAGACCGCCGAGATCATCGAACCGCCGGTCGCCAGCATCGGGTCGAGGATGATCGCCGTGCGCGCCTCGAGACCGGCGGCCAGTCGATCGACGTAAGGCTCCGGCAGCAGCGTCGCGTGATTTCGAGCGATGCCGACGACGCTGACCTTGGCGTTCGGAATCGCGTCGAGCACGCCGTCGA
>JBDTNU010000497.1:0-3231 GCA_039933535.1 Caldimonas sp.
TCGAGCTGTTGGCCGTCCAGGACGCGATCTGCTGCGTGATGTAGGCGCTCTGGCTCGTCAGCGCCGCCATCCTCGCGTCGAGCGCCGTGTACTGCGCGCGCAGCCGGGCCTCGGTGGCGTCGAGGCGGGTCTGCATGTTGTCCTGGTCGGTCTGGTTGCGCTGCAGCTGCTGGCCGAGGCCGTCGGTGCGCGTCGTCAGCACGCCGTCGATGCCGAGCATCGCGTCGGTGGCGACGCGAAAGCGCTTGGCGAAACCGTCCTGGGTCGGATCGGCGGGGTTGCTGTTGGCGAACAGCTTCTTCGTCTCGACCAGGTTGCCGAGCGCGCTGTCGAGCTGGGTCGCGTTGACGGTCAGCGAACCGTCGCCCTGGATCTGCAGGCCCACGTCCGAAAGACGGCCATACACGGAAGAGGCCGACGATGCACTGCCCAGCAGGGTCCGCAGCGAGCGCTGCAGGCCCGATGCGCTACTGTCGCCCTGCAGGATGCCGCCGGTCTTGGTGGTCGGGTTGTACTTGGTGTCGCCCGCGATCAGCGCGTTGACGGCGGTGTAGGCCGCGGCGAAGTCGGTGATCGTCTTTTTGATCGACGTCGTGTCGGCGACGACGTTGACCGTCACCGGTCCGGTCGTCTGCGCCGCAAGGTTCAGGGTCAGGCCGTCGACGATGCTCGCGAGCGTGTTGGTCGTCGAGCTCACGGCCAGGCCGTTGATCGTCGCCGCCGCGTTCGCGGCAATCTGGTTCTGCGTCATCACCGAGACGCCCGCCGACGGGTCGAAGGCAAGTTGCGACAGGCCCGCCGCGTCGTTGTTGCCGCCGTCGCTGTCGGTGACCGTGGTGCGGAAGGCATTCGCCTCGCCGGTCGTGTTGGAACGCAGCAGCAGCCGCGAGCCGTTCGCGTCGGTCATGATCAGCGCGGTGACGCCGGCGCCCGAGCTGTTGATCTTGTCGCGCACGTCGGCGAGCGTGTCAGTGGCGCTGACGGTGATGTCGACCGCGGCGGCAGTCGGGCTCGCCGTGAAGGTGGTCTGGCCGGCACCCCAGGTGCCGAGCTCGATGTGCAGGTTGCCGGCGCCGGCGAGCGCCGTCGCCGATGCGGCGACGCCGGTGGCGAGCGTCTGCACGCTGGCCAGCGACTGGACCTCGACCGAATAGGTGCCCGCCGCGGAGCCGTTGGTCGTTGCCGCCACCGCCGTGCTTGTCGAACTGGCGGTGGTCTGTGCCCAGGTCGTCTGGCTCGCAAGCTTGGTGGCCAGGTCGTTCAGCGTCGAGATCGCGCTCTTGATCTTGCCGTATTCGGAGACCGTGCTCTGGATCGTCGATTCCTTGTTCTGGAGCGTCGTGAGCGGCTGCTTCTCGATCGCCATCAGCTGGCTGATGATGGAGTTGACGTCGAGGCCGCTGCCTATGCCTGCTGAGCTGACTGTGGTCACGGGCTACCCTTTTCGGTGAGAGGGGCGGCGCCTCCATCCGGCCCGAAAGGCCGCACGGATGCAGCCGCGCGGGCGGCGCTCGTGGCGGGGCCCATGAACTCAATGTCGGCCCGCGCGGGCCGAACTTGAGCGGCCTTTCGCGCCTCGCGCCGGGATTCGCTCAGCCCTTGAGCAAAGCCAGCACCGATTGCGGCATCTGGTTGGCTTGCGCCACCATCGCCGTGCCGGCCTGCTGCAGGATCTGCGCGCGCGACAGGTTCGCGGTTTCCGCGGCGAAGTCGGCGTCCATGATGCGGCCGCGCGCGGCGGTCTGGTTTTCGCCTGTGATCGACAGGTTCGAGATCGCGAAGCCGAAGCGGCTGATCGCCGCGCCGTAGGTGGCGCGGTTGGTCGTGATGACGTCGAGCTTGGCGTCGATCGCGGCAAGCGCGGTCGAGGCGTTGGCGGCCGTGGTGACGTCGCCGGTGACGGTGGTCACGGCGGTCGTGGTCACGGTCAGCGTGTCGCCGTTGTTGGCGCCGACCTGGAACACCTGCGCACCGGCGCTGGCGCCGACGATCGCCGTTCCGTTGAACTTGGTCTGCGTCGCGATGCGCGTGATTTCAGCCGACAGCTGCTGGAACTCCGTGTCGAGGTTGGCGCGGTCGCTGCTGCCGTTGCTGCCGTTCTGTGCCTGCACGGCCAGCTCGCGCATGCGCTGCAGCGCGTCAGTCATCGTCGCCATGGCGCCTTCCGCCGTCTGCGCCAGCGAGATGCCGTCGTTCGCATTTCGGATCGCGACGTTGGTGCCGCGGATCTGCGCGTTCATGCGGTCGGCGATGGCCAGGCCGGCGGCGTCGTCCTTGGCCGAATTGACGCGAAGGCCCGAAGACAGGCGCTCCATCGAGGTCGCGAGCGACATCTGCGAGGTCGACAGGTTGCGCTGGGCATTCAGCGACATGATGTTGGTGTTGATCGTCTGGGCCATGGGGCGCTCCTGCTGTATGAAGGTCTGTATCGGCAAGGCTGCCGGTGCGGGCAAAGGCGATGTAGTACAGCCCGTGCCGCCATTTTTCTTCGACCCCCAGGCGCCCGGTCGCTCGAGGAGACGGGTTTCGACCCGTCATTTCAAAAGCGAACGGCCGAAAAAAAGCCGCCCCGAAGGGCGGCCTGCGCAGCGAGAACCTTGTGGGTTCAGCGCAGCAGGGCAAGCACGCCTTGCGGCTGCGAGTTCGCCTGCGCCACCATGGCGGTGCCGGCTTGCTGCAGGATCTGGGCGCGCGAGAGGTTCGCGGTTTCCGACGCGAAGTCGGCGTCCATGATCCGGCCGCGGGAAGCGGTCTGGTTCTCGGCGGTGATGCCGAGGTTCGAGATCGCGAAGCCGAAGCGGTTGATCGCCGCGCCGTAGGTCGCCCGGTTGGTCGTGATCGCGTCGAGCTCGGTGTCGAGCGCGGCCACGGCCGTCGAGGCGTTGGCTGCCGTGGTCAGGTCGCCGCCGACCGTCGTCACGGTGGTGGTCGTGATCGTCAGCGTGTCGCCGTTGTTGGCACCGACCTGGAACACCTGGGCGCCCGCGCTGGCACCGACGATGGCCACGCCGTTGAACTTCGTCTGCGCGGCGATCCGCGTGATTTCAGCCGACAGCTGCTGGTATTCCGTGTTCAGGTTGGCGCGGTCGGTCGTGCCGTTCGTGCCGTTCTGGGCCTGGACTGCCAACTCACGCATGCGTTGCAGCGCGTCGGTGACCGTGGCGAGCGCGCCTTCAGCCGTCTGCGCCAGCGAGATGCCGTCGTTCGCGTTGCGGATGGCGACGTTGGTGC